>JAZRTC010000156.1:0-16119 GCA_045651865.1 Acutalibacteraceae bacterium | reverse complement strand
CCGCTTGCGGTGTGATAGCACCGCTTTCGATATAATCGTGAACGGAGACAGCGTTGATGCGGTCATCCAGCGCCACCTCATACACAAGGCGGATCGGATGCTCCGCACCCGAAACAGCAAGCGACTTCGGCTGACCGTTATCATCCGTCACAATGTCATAAGTCACCGTCGGCATCAACGCCGCAGGGACGCAAAACCGCATCTCCTGTGCGCCGCTTTCGATATGCTCCCGCACCTGCACAGTGGCGTACAGCATATCGCTTTGTGCAATGCCGTGTGCTTCATCCGCCGCACCTAAAAAGCCGTAGGAACGCACGATATACGCCGGTCGGGTCGCATCGGTGAGCGTGGGATCGGCGGGGTCAGGCATCGTTTGGATGCCGTCATACCAGAAGCCGAGGAACTCACCCGCGGCATTGGCATACCAGCCGATGTAGTTGGAGAAATCGGTGTCGCTTGTGTAGCGAAGCTGTCCTTCGCGATAGGCAAGACCGATCAGGTCGCGTGCCGTATCGGCATCCACACCGAGACGCGCGCGGATCGCGCGCACCAATTCATCGCCGAGTGCCGTCGACTGATCGTAAGATCCCAGATCTCCGCCGCCGGGCACAAAATTGCGCGACAGTGCCGCACCCGTAAACAGCGTGTTGCCAATCAGGATGCCTTTGATATCGCGTACTCGCATAAAATCCCCGAGAGAATCGGTAAAGGAGAGTTCCCCCGAAATTCCGTCAGCAAAGACACCGTTGATCGAGGTATCCGACGCCATCGCCGACAAGGCAACAAGGAAGTTGTCGCCGTCATCCCCCATCACAATGCCTGTTCCGTCAAAAGCCGATGCATCCGTTAAAACAGACTTGTCCGTCCATACAGTGCCCGCGTTTTCCGTTGATAACACATTCTCGCCGAACAGCGCTTTCCAACTATCCATCGTGGACGGATCGGCAATGCGGGTATAGTCCTCCCCTGCCGTCGCCTGCATCACGAGCGTCGGAAACGAAACCGCCAGCACCGTGAATGCCAGCAACAGCGCCGCCGCTTTCTTCCATATCGCTTTTATCGTCATCCTTGCCACTTCCTTTCGTAAGTGGAAATGTATCATCCGAGCATCGCTTCGAAAAATGCTTCTATCGCATCCCATTCGCCGCACTTGTTGCGACGCATCCAAAGCTGTTTAAATGCCGCCAGACATTCGCGCATCTCCTGCGCCGTTCCCTCTGTCACCGCGCCGTTGCAAACATCCACAAGCACGGCAAACACAGCGGCAATCATCTTGGCGGCGAGTATGAGCGCTTCACCGATCTCGGCGTTCAGCGGCATCTCAGCCAACCGCTCAGCGCAGGCAAGAGCATCGCGGCGCTTACCCGCCAGATCGTTGGCGCGAAGCACCGACAGACGGTATTCATAATTTTCTGGAACGCCGACCGTGCGGTCAAACATCTGCACCGTCAATTCCCACAGCGCCATTTCGTAGCCCTCGCGTTCAAACCAGAGTTCATCGCAGTTGCCGAGTGTACGAAGGATCTCGAGCACCTCCGTCGACGATTCATAAATAAGCGCGCAAACGGCATCGTCAAAGCTCTCATCCGTGCCTTTGACATTCCACGCCTTGGCGCCGCCGTAGGCAAGACCGTAGAGCACACCTTCATCAAAGCAGACATGACCGTAGTCACCCCAGTTGGTGTTGAGCATCCCGCTCGCACCGTGGGCAAGTCCCACCTCCAGCACCGATGCAATATTCGGGCGGTTATAAACGATTTTTTCGATAAATCGCTTATGCGAATGCACGCTCGGGCAGATGATCTGCGGTTTGTAATGTTCTGCAAGCAATTCGGGTTTGAGCCCGTTGCCCTTCATATCGTAGCACCAGTTGAGATATTCGATGCCGTCGGAAAGCTGAGTGAGCACCTCGGGGTGCTGCATCACGATATCGCCCCACATCATCACGGTTTTGCCGCGTTCCTGCAAAAACGCGACCAGCTGTGACACAAAACCGATATAGGTTGCCGCGACATCGCCTCCTGCGTTTTTGCCCTTGCACAGATCAAAGGTTTCATCACAGCAAATATTGAAGCGATCGGAGGTGAACAGCGGGATATACTGCGCCATCAGCGACGTGATGAGCGACAGACTTTCGGGATTTTTCGGGTCGATCGTGTGGTGAATGAGACGATCGTGCCAGTTATGCTGTGTCGGCTTGTGATCGGGCATTTCGCACAGATGGCGGTATTTTGCCGACTCGAGCAAGTAATACAGATGACCGAACGACGACAGCGACGGCACCAGTTCGATGCAACGCTCGCGGCAATATTGATCCAGCTCGCGAATCTCCTCGTCGGTGTAATAGCCGAGATCGTCGTTGATGCCGATATATTCGGCAAAGCGGTGGGTATGCTCAATATACAGCTGAAGCGAGTTGTATTTGAGCGATGCCAATCGGTCGGCAAGACGCTTGACGGTTTCCACCGTCGGGATGCGACCGCGGCTGACATCCTGATAAAAGCCTCGATAGGCATAGTCGGGCTTGTCCTCGATAACCATACACGGCACAACGCCGCCGTTATGGTCGCGCAATTGACGGAGCGTCTGTATCGCATAAAACACGCCTTGGTAGCCGTTGGCGGTAACGGTAATATCCCGCTCGGTGAGCGTAAGGCTGTAACCCTCAGCGTCCTTATTCTTTTGACAAACGATGGATAAAAGGACATCTCCCTCCTGCACACAAAACGCCTTTACCTCATCTTGTACAAACGAAGGCAAATGCTCCTCGGGAAGACTATTGCAAATCACCGCACGCAGATCACATACGCCATCCTGCAGTTTGATCGATTGCGGCATCGGAAGCAACTTGAACATAAATCGACAGTCCTTTTCGTTTATTTTAGTATATATCTATTTAATATTATACTAATACACATAAGCCGTGTCAAGGAAAATACCCCTGCTGTAACACATTTTTACAGCAGGGGTATTGATGATATCAATTACAGCAAAAACCGGTACTTTCTGCGGCGCCTTTGACTCTGCCGACGCAGGTATTATCGCAGGTGCGGTCACGAAGCTGACACACAGGATTGGGCGCAACCTCAAAGCGATAATCCTTGCCGAAGCGGCGGATATGATTGTCGATGACGCAGTGCGATTGCACGATCTCTGCCGACGGGATCATAATTTTCTGGAATTTGAAGAAATCGGCATCGTCCGAAAGATCACACAGCAAGTGGTAATCTTCCTTGACGCTGGTATATTGCACGGTGGTGCCGAGAATCTGCCGTACATAGTCGATGTTTTCGTGCAGGCACAGCGGTGCCGGGAAATCGGGACACGGGATGACTTGCTTCCACTCCTTGCCCTCATACTTTTTAAGAAGCTCTGCCGCTTTGTGCAGGTGGGCAAGCTCCATATCCAGATGCTCCTCCCAGATACACTTGATGCACGGGTCGGTCTCGGTCATCATACACGACCAGTAGAGATAGCACTCGGTATATTCGTGCCACAGCAGCATCTCAAGGAAGGTTGCATTGGGATCCATCAGTGACTCATACTGCGTGACATGCTCCTCCTCAACCAGCGCGATCTCCTGATACAGCCGACGGGACGCATCGTTCATCCCAAACGGGGTGATATTCATATAATAATTCATGGTCTGTTGCTCGGCGGCGGTAATGATCATCGTGGAGAGTACGGTCATTGTCGATGCCGTCTTGGTGTTGATGCTCTTTCGCACATTGTCAAGCGGACAGCGGTGATGCGCGATGGTGGGACGACCGGGCATAATCTCCGTGTAGCGCCCGACAAGGCGTTCGGCATGCACGCCCTGCTCCATCTCCAGTTGATTGGCATAGCGGTACAGATGGTCAAAGTCCTCCAACAGCGCAAAATCGAGTGCTTTTTTGACATTGCAGTCGCACTCGCGCTTGGCAAGCTCCGCCGTCAGATCCACCGCCAGCTGTTCATAGCCGATGGTATGCTCGAGTGCGGTTTCGTTGCACGGCTTGAGAAGCGCCAGATGCAACTGCTGTTGCTTTTCCACCTCGCGCGCCATTGCCAGCTCACGGCGCAGATCGTTGTTGCAGGTGTGACGGGCAAACTGATGCGAAAACCAGTTGGCCTCAAACTCAGTGCCGTTCATCAGGATAATACGGGTCTTTGTGTAGGGATCGACCTCATGCTTATTGTAGGCGCGGGGGTACAGCTCTTTGAAGTTGCGGAAACTGCCGACAATGGTTCTCATCGGTTTTTGTTCAAACGGATTCATCAAACCCCTCCAAAAAATACAAATAGCCGAAGGCGAAATGCCTCCGACTATCAGTATATGCGGGTTGATATGTTTTGATACATCACAACAGATCATCCAGGCAAGCGGCAAGCGAAAACGCTTCTTCTGTCCACGACAACGAGCTTTTGAAGCCTGCCGATTCCAGCATACCGGCACGCGATTCCTCGCGCGACAGGTTGCCGACCGCATTGACCGTAACTGCCACCTGCTCCAAAAACAATTCCTGCATCTGTGCATCCAGCTGATCATATCCCTGCTTCACCTGTGCAGCGATGTCTTCCCCGCTCATCGATGTTGCCTCACACCAGTCAAGCAGATCCACCGCGCGTGAAGTAATTGTAATCGACACGCCCATCGTCGCAATCGGGATTTCCGCAATCATATCCAAAATGCCTTCCAATTCCTCGGTCGTGCCTTTATAAGACGGTGCTGTCGAACACGCGCAAAACGACACAAGCATCACAAGCGCCGATGCCAACGCGATCAATTTTTTCATAATATATCATCCTTTCAGGGTTTTCAGATACGCTTTTTTCTCCGATGACATCACAAGACTTTCGCACGCCTTCTGAATCGCCTTGTTGTGCGTCCACACATCCAGCCGTCGCTTCTCAAGATACGGCACGGCATCCTCCCAGCGCTTGGTCAGCGCCGTTGCAAAGAACCACGCCACCATCATCCGCACATAATATTCCTCCGAGCGGATGGAAGCGGCGACCTCCAGAAAATACGGATCAAACGCGTCGCCGAGTCCGTGAAGCATCCACATTTCCAGTCCGTAGCGGATCGTGTAAGGATGCGGTGATGCGACCCACTCTCCTGCTTTTTTCAGCAGGCGGTCTTTATGCTTGCCAAACACCTTCGGGCGCATCCCGTCACAGGTCGCCCAGTTGTCGACAAACGGCAAAAACCGCTCCACCGCCGCCACACATTCGTCGTAATCGCGGATGCGTTCGACCAGAAAGGCATGCAGATTGTTTTCGTCAAAATAGCGATGCGGCAATTCTGCCATAAACGCGGCGGCATCCGCATCGGACAAGCGTTTGGCATAGGCGCGCAAAGCGGGGACACGAACACCGATCACCGTCGCAGGATCCACCGTCGGAAGCAGGCGCGACTGAAAGCGGTGGTAATCCTCGTCCGCCATTGCAAACAGCTTTTGTTGAATCGGTGTCATCACCCTCACCTCGTCGTTATTATATCAAATTACGCGTGAGAATGTCAACACGATCCATAAACCACCGGCAAACCCTTTGTTTTTGCGTAGGGAAGGCAGACCTCTGCCTTCCGCGGCGCGCAGAGGCTGCGCGCCCTACGAACATAACTCTTCTTTTGCCGTAACATTCCAACATAAAAAACGACCCCGCTGATACAATCAGCGGGGTCGTAACTGTTGTTATTTCTTACCCATACCGGTGATCGGGCGGCAATGCCAGATGCGGTCGGAGTAATCCTGAATGGAACGGTCGGAAGCGAAGATGCCGCTGCCAGCCGTGTTAAGAAGCGCTTTCTTAGCCCAGGCGAGCTTGTCGGTATACACACGCGCCGACTCAGCCTGTGCACGGCAGTAATCCTCGAAATCGGCAAGAACCATATACGGATCCTTGGAGATCAGGGAGTTGGCGATCTCGGTGAACTGGCGACCGCCGAAGCCCTTGAACATCACATCGATCGCGCGATGGAGGTTCGGGTTGTTGTTGTACAGGTTTTGCGGGGTGTAACCCGTGCGCTTGAGGTTTTCGACCTCTTCGGAGGACATACCGAAGATGAAGATGTTGTCCGCGCCCACCGAGTCATAGATCTCGACATTCGCGCCGTCCATCGTACCAAGGGTGATGGCGCCGTTCATCATCAGCTTCATATTGCCCGTGCCGCTCGCTTCGGTGCCTGCCAGCGAGATCTGCTCACTGATGTCCGCGCTGGGCATCAGCAGTTCCGCAAGAGACACACGGTAGTCTTCGAGGTAAACAATCTTCAGCTTCTCGCGGATGACGGGATCCTTCTCGATCTCCTGACCGAGCATATAGATGAAGCGGATGATCTCCTTAGCAAGGTAGTAACCCGGTGCCGACTTCGCGCCGAAGATGTAGGTGCGGGGCTGGAAGTCCATATTCGGGTTTTCCTTGAGCATCAGGTAGGTGTGCAGGATATGCAGAGCGTTGAGATGCTGTCTCTTGTACTCGTGCAGACGCTTGACCTGCACATCGAAGATGGAGTCGGGATCAAGCGTGACGCCGTTATGCTCCTTGACATACTTCGCAAGGCGCTCCTTGTTGCGGCGCTTGATTGCCATAAAGTCACGCAGTGCGGTTTCGTCATCCGCAAATTTACGCAGACCGTCAAGTTCGGCGGCATCAATGATGAAGCCGTCACCGATTTTATCGGTGATGAACGAGGTCAGCTCGGGGTTCGCCTGGCAGAGCCAGCGGCGGTGAGCGATACCGTTCGTTACATTCTTGAACTTCTCGGGCATCACGGTGTACGCATCGTGGAACACGGAGTCCTTGATGATCTCACTGTGGAGCTGGGACACGCCGTTGACCGAGTGAGAACCAGCCACACAAAGGTTTGCCATTTTGACAAGACCGTAGCTGAGGATCGCCATACGGCTGACCTTCTGCACATCGTTGCCCGTCTTCTGCATCATCTCGGCGCTGAAGCGGTTGTTGATCTCGCACACGATCTGATAGATACGCGGCAGGCGCTGACGGAACAGATCCTCCGGCCAGCACTCGAGCGCCTCTGCCATAACGGTGTGGTTGGTGTACGCCATCGTGCGGGTGATGATGTTCCACGCATCCTCCCACGAATAGCCGCACTCGTCGAGCATAATACGCATCAGCTCGGGGATTGCAAGCGTCGGGTGAGTATCGTTGATGTGGATTGCCGCCATCTCGGGCAGGTTGTCGAGCGTGCCGTATTCCTGCAGGTGACGCTGCACGATATCCTGCACGGATGCCGACACGAGGAAGTATTGCTGAGACAGACGCAGGGATTTACCCTCGCGGTGATTGTCCGCGGGATAGAGCACCTGGGTGATGACCTCTGCCATCGCCTTCTGCTCCATTGCACGCATATATTCACCTTGATTGAAAAGGGTCATATCCATACCGGGAGCGGTCGAACGCCACAGACGAAGCGTCGAGACACCGCGACCGTCCTTACCCGCGACCATCAGGTCGTAGGGCTGTGCGATGATCACCGTGGCATTTTCGTGCTCGATGTGATGGAAGCCGTTGTCCCACCACTCCTTGATCTCGCCATCGAAGCGCACTTCCTTGGCAAGCTCGGGACGCGGCAAGAGCCAGCATTCGCCGCCGGGCAACCAGAAATCGGGCGTCTCCATCTGCCAGCCGTCGACAAGCTTCTGGCGGAAGATGCCGTATTCATACAGCAGCGAGTAGCCGATTGCGGGAATGGACGAGGTTGCCAGACCGTCGAGGAAGCAAGCCGCCAGACGACCCAGACCACCGTTACCAAGACCTGCATCGGGCTCGAGCTCGTAGAGGTTATCCAGCTTGACGCCGTATTTCTTGAGCTCTTTCTCCGCCTCAGCGGTCAGGTTCATATTGAACAGGGTGTTCTTAAGCGAACGACCCATCAGGAATTCCATGCACAGGTAGTAGACCTGCTTGGAATCCTGCTTATGTGCTTTGGAAATATACTGCACGCGCTCACGACGCATACGGTCACGAAGCACCAGCGCCAGCGCATTGTACCAATGCTCGTCCGTCGCGTGTTCGGGCTGCACAGAGAAGTTGTGAAGCAGCTTTGCCGTCAGCTCTTCTGCGAGCGTCAGCTCGGGATGCGTTGCTTTAGCCGGTGCCTTTTTCTCGGCAGGCTTCTTGGCTGCGGGCTTTTTCGCCGCAGGCTTTTTTGCCTCTGCTTTGGGTTCTGCCTTTTTAGCAGCAGTTTTTTTCGTTTCGGTCTTCGCCGCAGGCTTTTTGGTCTCCGCCTTAGGTTCTGCCTTTTTCTCAGCAGTCTTCTTCGGCTCGGTCTTCGCTGCGGTTTCGGTTTTGGCCTGAGCGGTCTTCTTGGTGGTTTCCTTGCTCATATCCGATTCACACGCCTTTCTGAAAACAACATCCGCTTATAAAACGGTTATACATGCAAAAATGCACTGTTATTATACACTAGCATTTTCAAATTTGCAAGAGATTATAAGAAATATATAAAATATTTTCATAAAACGGGTATTTTTCCGCTCAAATTATACAAAATGCACAAATACACGGTGTTTTCACTTTACAGCAAGGTGTTTTAAAGACGGGATTTGCCCTTTTGTTTGACCAAAAGTGCAAACAGAGCGGCTTTTTTTGCGTTGTTTTTTGGTGCTGAACCAGTATAATTTTATATGTACAAATATGTAATAAGAAAGGATGTTTTTTATGTTATTAAAAAATGCTGTTGTGTACAACGAAGTGTTTGAACCCATCCGCGCAGATGTCGCGATTGAGGGCGAGACCATTGCCGCGATCGGCGATGTCAACGCTTCCGGTGAGGTTTTCGATCTGACGGGTTGCACCGTGCTTCCCGGCTTTATTGATATGCACATTCACGGTTGCGCCGGCGCGGACACGGGTGATGCCACTCCCGAAGCTCTTGAGGCAATGTCCGCTCTGCTTGTTAAGCGCGGTGTCACCTCCTTCTGCCCCACCTCGATGACGCTCGGTTTTGAAGAGCTGCAAAAGATCTTCGCCAATGTCGCTGAGAACAAAGACAAGGTTTCGGGCGCGTATATCCACGGCATCAACATGGAAGGTCCCTACATCTCGATGGCGAAAAAAGGCGCGCAGAACGGCGCATATGTCCGCAATCCCGATAAGGACGAGTTCAAGAAGCTGTACGACGGTTGCGGCGGTTGCATCTCCGTTGTGGATATTGCTCCTGAGTGCGAGGGTGCGGAAGATTTCATCAAAGAAGTTCAACCCTACTGCCCCGTGTCCACCGCTCACACCTCGGCAGACTATGACGAGGCAATGAAGGCTGTTGAGTGGGGTGTGCGTCACACGACCCACCTGTACAACGCCATGAGCGGTCTGACCCACCGTGCACCCGGCGTTGTCGGCGCTACCTTCGACGGGGCTCAGCGTTACGGTATGCGTGCCGAGCTGATCTGCGACGGCTTCCACATTCATCCCACCGCACTGCGCATCGCGTTCCATCAGCTTGGCGAGGACGGCTCCGTCATCGTCAGTGACTCGATGAAAGCCGCAGGCCATGTGGACGGCGTGTATGACCTCGGCGGTCAGCCCGTGTATGTCAAAGACGGCAAGGCGCTTCTTGAGGACGGCACCATCGCCGCTTCCACCTCGAACATTCACGAGGAATTTAAGAATGTCGTGTCCTACGGCATCCCCTTCAAGCAGGCTGTCAAATCGGCGACCATCAACCCTGCCAAGGCGATCCGCGTGGACGACAAGACCGGTTCCATTCAGGTCGGCAAGTTCGCGGACATCGTGGTTCTCGACAAAGACCTCGAGATCAAGCTGGTTATCGTCAAGGGTGAAGTGAAGGTCAACAACCTGTAATTTCCGGAAATTTCCTTGCAAAAATCCTTGACTTCTGCACGAAAAGCGTGTATCATACTGCTAATACATAGCGATGTATATTCCCTTTATATATATCGCACAATCATCACAGGAGGTTGAGACACATGAAAAACGAGAAAAATCTGTGGATCCTGATTGCGGCGATTGCGGCTGTTGTGGCAGCGGCTACCACCGTGATTATCCTGATTGCGCGCGCCCGTCAGAAGGCGGCTGAGCTTGTTGAGCCCATCTACGAGTGCGATTGCTGCGACTGCTGTGAGGACGAGGTCTGCGACTGCGAAGCCGCGCCCGAAACCGAAGAAAACGCAACGGAATAAGTCCGTTTCCCGCTCTGCGCCTGGAGCGGGATTTTTCTATAAAATCCGTGTAAAACAAAGGAGGACCCTGCTATGGTCAACACCAACGCCGGCGAAAAATTCTTAAAAGAAGGGCTGACCTTTGACGATGTTCTGCTGATCCCCGCGGCATCGGACATTCTGCCCAGCGACATTAAGCTTTCTACCAAACTTACCAAGAATATCACCCTGAACATCCCGCTGATGACCGCGGCGATGGACACCGTCACCGAGTCGGGTATGGCGATCGCGATTGCCCGTGAAGGCGGTATCGGTGTTATTCACAAGAATATGCCCATCGAGCAGCAGGTCGACCATGTTGATCGCGTCAAGCGTTCGGAAAACGGTGTTATTGTTGACCCGTTCTTCCTCTCCCCCGACCACCGCGTGTCGGACGCAGACGAGCTGATGGGTAAATACAAAATCTCGGGTGTGCCGATCGTGCGCGACGGCAAGCTCGTCGGTATTCTCACCAACCGCGATATGCGTTTTATGAGCGATTTCTCGCAGCGCATTGAAGAGGTTATGACCAAAGAAAACCTCATCACTGCTCCTGTGGGCACCACGCTTGAGCAGGCGCAGGAGATCCTGCGTCAGCACCGCATCGAGAAGCTCCCCCTTGTGGATGACAGCGGCGCTCTCAAAGGCCTCATCACCATCAAGGATATCGAGAAGAACCTGAAATACCCGAACTCCGCGCGTGATGCGGCTGGTCGTCTGCTCTGCGCAGCGGCCATCGGTGCAACCGCGGATGTGCTTGACCGTGCCGCTCAGCTTGTGGATGCACAGGTTGACGCACTGGTGCTCGACTCTGCTCACGGCCACAGCAAGAACATTCTGAAGGCTGTTTCCAAAGTTAAGGCGGCATTCCCGAACATCTCCCTCATCGCCGGTAACATCGCCACCGCTGAAGCGGCTGAGGCGCTGATTGCAGCAGGTGCTGACGCGATCAAGGTCGGTATCGGCCCCGGCTCGATCTGCACCACCCGCGTGGTCGCCGGTATCGGTGTGCCGCAGATCACAGCTGTGTACGACGCGGCTTGTGTAGCGGCGAAGTACGGCATTCCCGTCATCGCAGACGGCGGCATCAAGTATTCGGGCGATTTTGTCAAGGCGCTTGCAGCAGGTGCGAATGTGTGTATGATTGGTTCGCTCGTTGCCGGTTGTGCGGAATCTCCCGGTGAGACCGAGATTTATCAGGGCCGTCAGTTCAAGGTCTATCGTGGTATGGGTAGCCTTGCGGCCATGGAAAAAGGCTCGAAAGACCGCTACTTCCAGGAAGCGAACAAGAAGCTCGTTCCCGAAGGCGTTGAAGGTCGCGTGCCTTACAAGGGCGCACTTGCCGACACCGTGTATCAGATGCTCGGCGGTCTGCGTGCAGGTATGGGTTACTGCGGTTGCATCGACATCCCCACCCTTCAGCAGAAAGGTCAGTTCGTGCGCATCACAGGTGCGGGTCTTAAAGAGAGCCATCCCCACGACATCAGCATCACCAAAGAAGCTCCGAACTACTCGGCAGGTCTGTAATTTTCATAACAATCAAAAGCTCCTCGGCAGCAACTGTTGCCGAGGAGCTTTTTTATTCGTTTGTTTTGACGACCGGAATGAGCGACGCCGCCAAGCGACCCTTGCCGCGTTGCTTGAGATAGAGAATGCCGATTACTGAAAACATCACCGCGCCGATAAAATTGACGATCAGATCCTTCATGGTGTCGATCAATCCGATATCGAGATACCCGTTAAGACCCCAATCCGCGCCGTTAACCAGCACTGTATCGATCGGTACGGACACCACGGTATTGGTCAGTGTGTCATCCAGCATCACCGTGTTGACGGTGGCGATGATCCAATCCTTTTGCATATCGGTTCCGAACAGCATATCCATGCCGAACTCGAAAAACTCCCATATGACACCCACAGTCATCGAAAAACAAAACGCGGTGAATGCCACAAAATACGGCGACATTTTGAGCGTGAAGCGTTCGCTTCGGTTGAAAATATCAATCAGTGAAAACCCGATTGCCGCCATCAGAAAGCCGTTGACTGTATGCAGGATCGTATCCCATACAGGAATCTTGACATAGAACGCGTTGATCTCACCGAGAATTTCGGCTGAAAAAATAAAAATAAGGATCACCGTCTCCAATCCGTCAGGGATATTGACCGCCAGCCGTTTCTCAATGATTTTCGGAAGCGAAAACAGCAAAAGCGTCAATACGCCGAGGAACATATTGTGATAGTTACCCAGAAAAAACTGGCGCACGATCACCGCTGTAACGACGATGTACAGCACCATTTCCAGATTCGCACGAAAATTTCGTTTCACTTTCACGGGTTTGATCTCCTTTATCATCAACAATAGTCTATCCTTATTGTATTCCTTTATACAACAAGCGTGTGAATAATTCATAAAAATGGTAGCCGCTGCTACGTCAAGCGTAACAGCGGCTACCATTTAATCCTTATTCGCCGATCTCCTTAATGGAGCCGACCAGACCCGCCAGAGACTGAATATCCGACGGGATGATGATCTTGGTTGCCTTGCCGTCTGCCGCCGCGGCAAACGCTTCAAGCGACTTGAGCTGGATCACACGGGTGCTCGGCTTCGATTGGTTGATCATGGCGATACCGTCCGCGGTTGCCTGCTGGATCTTCAGGATCGCTTCTGCCTCACCTTCCGCCTCGCGGATTTTCGATTCTTTAACAGCTTCCGCGCGCAGGATTGCCGATTCCTTTTCTGCCTCGGCGCGCAGGATCGCGGATGCCTTTTCACCTTCGGCGACAAGGATCGCCGATTTCTTTTCACCCTCAGCCTGCAGGATCTTTTCACGGCGTTCGCGTTCCGCCTTCATCTGCTTCTCCATCGAATCCTGAATTTCCTTGGGAGGCATGATGTTTTTCAGCTCAACACGGTTGATCTTAATACCCCAAGCGTCGGTTGCTTCGTCGAGCACGGCAGTGATCTGGCTGTTGATGATATCGCGCGAAGTCAGCGTCGAATCCAGTTCCATATCACCGATGATGTTACGAAGCGTCGTCGCCGTGAGGTTTTCAATCGCCATCATCGGGCGCTCCACACCGTAGGTATACAGCTTCGGGTCAACGATGCGGTAAAACACAACCGTGTCGATCTGCATCGTAACATTATCCTTCGTGATAACCGGTTGCGGCGGGAAATCCACCACCACTTCCTTGAGCGATACACGCTTGGCGATGCGGTCAATCAGCGGCATTTTCACATGAAGACCCGTGTCCCATGTAGCGTGATACGCGCCCAATCGCTCCACCACAACTGCCTGTGCCTGCGGCACGATCTTGATATTCGCGACGATCAGCGCCAGCACAACAACAGCAAGTACAATTATAATTCCCAAAAACGGTCCCATAACTCAGCTCTCCTTTACGGTTTCAGATTGTATTTCGACCGTCAACACATTCCCGTTGACGGCAGTTACCTTTACAAGCTCGCCTTCTTTAAGCGGTGCATCCGACACCGCGCGCCAATAGACGCCGCCGACCAGCACTCTGCCCTCTGTAAGCGAAGCACTCTCCTTCACAACAGCAGTCTTACCGATCAGCAATTCATTTGGGTTTGTAAGCTGTTCGGCACGCGTGCGACGAAATACCTTTTTGGACAGAAAAATCGCCACACCTGCGAGTGCAAGAAACACGATGACCTGCACGGTGATATTCTTGACAAATGTCGATAACAATGCCGATACAATCGCCCCCGGCACAAACCAGATGGACACAAGCGCAGTCGTCAGCATTTCAACAATCACCAGCGCTACCGCCACGGTCAGCCATATCGCCCACATATTGTTGACAAAAAACTCTGCCATAGCCGTCTCTCCCTTCTATCATATAAACCTATTGGTATGCACGGTTTTCGCACCGTATATTATATTTTTTCAAACCGTTTTACCGAAACACCGTTATGTACCACAAGCTCATCCCACATAGACGCCGGTCGCACCCACACGCCACCGTCGCCGTAGAGAGCTTTATAGACAATCATATCTTCGAGGGTTTCGGAGTGTTTTGCCACACAAAGCACCTCATATTCATTCCCTTTAAAATGCCGATAACGGCCACATTCCACTGCCATATGCCTTTGTCTCCTTTTTTATTCTATTATACCACAAAAAATATAGAAGAAAAGACTTGACGAAACTGTATTATACTGGTATAATATCTACGCTTGTGCAAAAACGCATAAGCTCCTTGCTCCGTCCGAAGTGTGACGGGGCCATCAGACCAAGAGGAGGTGCCAAATATGCCCACAGTTAAAGGTTCCTACGAGGCGGTGTTCATCTATTCTGTGAAAGCAGAGGACGAGCTGAACGCTCTCAAGGAGAAGTTCCAGACGCTGATCGAGCAAAATGCGGAAATCGGTGAAGTCGAGGAGTGGGGCAAGCGTCGTCTTGCATATCTCATCAATGATGAGGCGGACGGCTTCTATGTGCTCTACAACTTCACGGCTACGCCCGAGTTCCCCGCAGAGCTTGACCGTGTGGCGAAGATCACCGACGGTGTGCTCCGTACGATGATCATCCGCAAGGACGCGTAAGAGGAGGACAAAGATCTATGAACATGATTTGTCTGCTCGGCCGCTTGACGGCTGACCCCGAACTGCGTCACACCCAAAGTCAGGTGCCCGTCACCAGCTTCACGCTGGCTGTCGACCGCGCCTATGCACCGAAGGGACAAGATCGCCAGGCCGATTTCATCAATGTTGTCGCTTGGCGCCAGACCGCGGAATTTGTGACCCGCTATTTCCATAAGGGTCAACGACTCGCGCTCACCGGTACTTTGCAGTCCCGTCGTTATGTTGACAAAGACGGCAATAACCGTACGGCGTACGAAGTCGTTGCCGACAATGTCTTTTTCGCTGAGTCGAAGTCGCAAGGCGGCAGCTATCAGCAGGGCTACCCCACGGGTGGCTATCAAGGCGGATATCAATCCCCCGCCCCGTCCTTCGACTCTCAGGTCCCGCAATACAACGAAGCCCCCACGACATTCGCTACTGCGGCTCCCAGTGATTTTGAGGAGATCGTCAACGACGATGACCTCCCGTTCTGATTTATTGAAAAAGGAGGCAATTCGCCATGGCTGAAAGAACCGAACGCCCCGAGCGTCCGCGCAACGGCCGCAAAGGCCGCCGCAAGGTGTGCCGCTTCTGCGCCGATAAGATCGAAACCATCGATTACAAGGATGTCGCTCGTCTGCGCAACTTTGTGTCTGAGCGTGCAAAGATCCTTCCCCGCCGCGTGACCGGCACCTGCGCTCGTCATCAGCGCGAGCTCACCGTCGCGATCAAGCGTGCCCGTCAGATCGCTCTGATGCCCTTCATCAGCGACTAATCGTCACAAACAAAAAGTCTGTCTCAAACGAGACAGACTTTTTTATTTTTCTATAAAGCCTACACTGGAATATCGTTCTTCCGCAGACGAACCTGAGTGATGGGATATCGGCGAATACGATTGACAAAACCACTCCTGCGCGGTACAATACTTACAAAGGAGTGACAATAAGTATGGTTATCACAAGTAATAAACTTCTGATCGCGTGCTGGGCAACGGTCATAGTGCTTGCGGCGATGTCGCTGGTCTTCTGGCGAAGCAAGAAAAGCCGTTTTGCCGTGGCAATCCTGCCGCTGATCATTCCTCCTGCAGGACACCTTATCAGCGGTATTCTGGCAAGAGGGTTGGATCTCACCTTTCCTTTTGCCTCGTCCTTCCAGATTCGTATCGTCATCGACCTGATTGCGGCGATTGCGGCTTGTGTGCTGATCGGTATTACCTCGCAGCTTGTATACAAAACACGCAAAGCCCGCACACTGTTTGCTCTCACCTGTTCGGCATTTACCGTTGTGTTCTCTGCAATTCTGATTCTTACCACTTTATCACAATACATTCAGACACTGTCCTTATAAATCTTCAAAAAAATCCCC
>JAZRTC010000155.1:0-16880 GCA_045651865.1 Acutalibacteraceae bacterium | reverse complement strand
TTGCCTGCGAAGCAGGAACAAACACACGCACGCCGTTGGAAACAACAAGCATACCGCCCTTGATGACATCGGCAACGACGCCCTCAAGAACCTCGCCGCTCTGCTCAGCAGCCACGATGGTATCCCAGCCCTTGAGCGAATCGATACGCTTCTTGGAAAGCATAATGGTGCCTTCCTGATCGTTGGTGCGCATAATGAGAAGCTCGAGCTCATCGCCGATCTTCACGAGATCTGCAGGCTCAGCAGTGGGATCTGCGGAAAGCTCGTCCGCAGGAATGTAGCCGGTCTGCTTACGGCCGATAACTTCGACCTGCACTTCGTTCTGCGCGATCGCAGTGACGATGCCGCGCACTCTGCTGCTATCCTCTTTCAATTGAGATTCCGGGAAGGTTGCGTCCAGCGCTTCCTCAAAGCTCATCTCCTCAGAGACTGCCACCGGTGTAGTTTCGTTTTTGACAAGTTCAGACATGGTTGATAGTACCTCCTTTATAATATCGTCGGGCGTTGAGGCTCCGGCGGTCACACCGATCCGGTGTGCGCCCTCGAGGTCTTCCCCCGAAAGCTCGGCCGCTGTTTCCACAAAAAGCGTCGGACAATGTGCGCTGCACACTTCCCTGAGCTTTGCTGTGTTAGAGCTTTGGCGTCCTCCGACAATCACCATCAGGTCGCTTTCGCCTGAAAGCACGGCTGCTTCATTTTGTCTTTTTGCAGTCGCATTACATATTGTATCAAAAATAAAAAGATTTGTATAGTGTTTTTTTGCAAATTTTACGCTTTTTTCCCAAGTTTTTAAGTGAAATGTCGTTTGTGCGACCATGACAATGGGCGAATTCTGTAAAATCGAGGCAAATTCCGACGATTCGGTCAGCTCCACCAGCTCCTCATACGAGCCGAACACATACGCTTTTGATGTGCAATGTCCGCAAATACCGATCACTTCGGGATGTTCGGGGTCGCCCGCAATGAGTGCAACCGCACCGTCAGAGGTGTGTTCGTGAACAAGGCGGTGAATCTTCGCCACAAACGGGCAGGTCGCGTCACATACACGGACACCGAGTTGCTCTGCCTCTTCATAGACCGAGCGGGCAACGCCGTGCGAGCGAATGACCATAACCTCGTCTTCCATTACCTCCCGTGGCGACGATACAATCCGCACACCGCGCTCGGCAAACGACTGCACAACCTGAGGATTATGAATGATCGGGCCGAGAGTGCAGACCTTTTCCCCTTTGTCAAGCAGTTCATGAACCGTTGCAACCGCTTTGCTGACACCAAAACAGAAGCCTGCCGTTTTGGCAAGAGTGATGGTTTTCATACACGATTCTCCTCTATCAGATCTCCGATTACCGTCATAATCTTCCGGGAAGCAAAACGAATGTCCGGTTTTTCCGAGTCAAGATGCAATTCTTCAAGGCTGAGTGTATCGCCAAACACAACCGTTGTTTTGTGAAACAGGCGGACTTTACCGTCTTTCGTAAATACGGCGCACGGAACAATCGGAGCCTTCGCTTTTGCAGCAACCAGAGCAGTGCCCGACTTGGCATTTCCAAGCGTGCCGTCCTTTGATCGTGTACCTTCGGGGAAAATACCGAGCGCGTGTCCGTTTTCCAGCACTGAAAGCGCTGTTGTGATGGCGGTCGTATCACCTTTTCCGCGAGATACAGGAAACACTCCGAAACAAGTTTTTAAAAACCAACCAAACAAGCGGTTGCGAAACAGCTCTTCCTTAGCCATAAAAAAGATTGGGAAACGGCATGCCAGAAACAGAAAAACGGGGTCCACCATCGATATATGATTGCAACAAACGATGTATGTCCCATCCTTTTTCGGGAGCTTATCCCGATGCACAAAGCGATACGGAAACAAACAAAACACGATCGGGCGCAGAAACGCAAGAATCACACGACCGACCCGTATACCGAATGTGATCTTCATACAAGTTTTTCCTCCACAACAGAGCGCAAGAGCGCTACCGATTGCTCCAAAGTATTACCGCTGGTATCTACAAGCACAGCATCAGGAGCAGGTTTGAGCGGTGCTGCCGCACGCTCGCTGTCCCGTTTATCACGGAGAATCATATCGTTCAGGACATCTTCATATTTGACATCCATTCCCTTTTCGATCAGTTCCTCATAGCGGCGGCGCGCACGGTCCTCAGCAGAAGCTGTCAGGAAAATTTTTACCTGTGCATGCGGCAACACAACCGTGCCGATATCACGACCGTCCATAATCACCGAGGTGGTCTTTGCCATATTCTGCTGAAGATCAAATAAAAACTGTCTGACGGCAGGAACAGCCGAAACCGCCGACGCCGCTTCCGAAACCTCGGGTGTACGGATATATGCCGTAACATCCTCGTCGTTCACATACACGCGTTGCTCGCCGTTTTCATAACCAAGCGTAACACAAAGCGACGGTAGCATCGCCTCAATTGCATCGGGATCATAAATCGAAACACCCGACTTCAGTGCCGTATAACCGACTGCACGGTAAAGCGCGCCCGTATCAACATAGATAAACTGCAATTCCTTTGCCAGAATCCGCGCGATCGTACTTTTTCCAGCGCCGCTGGGGCCGTCGATCGCCACAGCGACCGGTGTTGTTGTTTTCATCATTTGACACCTCATTCTGAAGCCGCCGCACGACCTGCCGCCGCTCCTGTTGAAAATGCTATCTGCAAATTATAGCCGCCTGTATAGGCATCTACATCCAATACCTCACCTGCAAAATACAAACCGGCAAGCTTTCTGGAGGCCATTGTCTTAGCTTCAATCTCCTTGACCTCCACACCGCCCGATGTGACAACCGCTTCATCAATCGGACGAAACGCATCCACCGTTAATGTGAAATGCTTGAGTCTGTCCACAAGCCGCAGGCGTTGCTCGCGTGTGACACTGTGGCAAGGTGCAGAAGACTGCATGCCACAACGAGCCGCCATCACGCTGACCATAGAGCGCGGCATGAGTGTTGCCAGCATCGTACTGATCGCCGCGTGATGGTGTGTTTCCAGTTCGCGGAGAATACGGTCAGAGAGTTGCTGTTCCGACAAAGCCGGTTTGAGATCAATTGAAAGCATATAACGACCCGCTGTCATCTGTTTCATATGTGCCGAAGCACTGAGCACAAGCGGTCCTGTTACACCAAAGTGGGTAAACATCATTTCACCGAGTTCCTCAAACACGGTCTTTTCCGTAACGGTATCCACCACACGAAGCGTACAAATCTTGAGGGACAACCCTTGCATCTGTGAAGCATCATACTCACGGGTGCATAGCGGTACAAGCGACGGCAACAACGGCGTAACGGTATGCCCTGCCTGTTTTGCCAGGTGATAGCCATCACCTGTCGAACCTGTGCGCGGATAAGACAAGCCGCCCGTGCAAACAATCACGGCATCCGCACGGTATTCGACACCATCCTCGCAACACACACCAAAGCACGCATCATTTTCTATAATCAGATCCGTTACGCGCGCTTGCTCCACACGCACACCGTTCGACACCGCAAACGCTACCAATGCGTCTACCACATCGACCGCTTTATCCGACACAGGAAACACGCGGTTTCCGCGTTCCACCTTTGTTTCCACACCGTATTGTGACAGAAGATCGCGGATATCCTCCGGTGTGAAATTTGAAAAGGCGCTGTACAAAAATCGTCCGTTACGCGGAACATGGGCGATCAGATTTTGCAAATCCGATGCGTTTGTGACATTGCACCGTCCCTTGCCCGTGATCATCACCTTGCGGGCAAGACGCGGATTGCGCTCCAGAAGCGTCACTTCGGCACCGTATTGCGCCGCTGTTCCCGCGGCAAGCAAACCTGCGGCACCGCCGCCGATTACCAACACCTTTTTCAAGACGACACCTCCGTATCATCCTGTGTATAGGCACGATAGGTGTCCCACAGATTTTCAAGCTCCATGAGTTTATCACGGTTCTGATCCAGTGTTTTGACCGCAACTGCCACAATCAAAGCGTTGATGATGCTCAACGGCGCAACCAACGAATCCACAATTGTCGCCATATCACTATGTGCCAGAAGCAGATAATCCGCATATGCAGCAATCGGCGACAACTGACTGTCGGTGATTGCCACGATCTTCGCTTTACGGGAATGCGCAAAATGAAGCGTTTTGTCCGCTTTGCTGGAATAACGCGGAAAGCTCAGTCCGATCAGCACATCCTCTTCGTTTATGGCAAACATTTCCTCCAGAATTTCCATCTCGCTGGATGTATACACAAGATGAATATCGGGACAAAGCATTTTCAGGTAATACGCCGCAAAATTTGCAAGCGAACGACAGCTTCCTGCACCGAAAATATACACCTTGCGCGCACGGATGATGGCATCTACCGCGTTATAGAATGTATCACGGGGCAGTTCATCCAATGTCTGACGGATGTTGGCCATATCATAAGTTAAAATATTATCCAAAACCTCATTATCGGCCATTCGTGCACGGGTTACCTCGATGCGTTGGATGGAATTGAGTTTACTCCGCACCAGTTCCTGAACAGCTTTCTGAAGCTCGGGATAGCCGTCAAAACCAAGTTCAGCGGCAAAACGGACAACCGTTGATTCACTGACCCCGACCGTTTCGCCCAGGCGAAACGCCGTCATAAACGCCGCCTCGTCATAGTGCTCCATAATATATTGTGCAATTCGTCTCTGACTCTTGGAAAAGTCCGCCATACGCGACACAATCCGCGATGTTAAATTCGACTTCAACATCCGTCACCTCATCATTGAATACTTATAGATATCATACCAAATTCATTTAAAAATTGCAAGACAAATCACATACACTTGCAAAAAAGATCCGAACGCTTAATGCGTTCGGATCAAAGAATATACAGAACAGTTGTCAGCAATTCGCTATCCGCATCAAATGTGAAGGTCACAGACGATTTATCGGATAAAGTGTAATGAAGTACGCGGATATCGGTCGGTTGTTCCACATAATCGTGTACCGCTTCCCCGAAATAATTTTTAACAACGGTATATGTCATTGTTCCATCCACGCAGACATAGCAAAACGCATCTTTTTTCTCGACTGAAGAATAATCGATAACCAGACGGGTAAGCGCTCCGTTTTTATCCGTGGTGACATTCAAACCGCTAAAGAACAGGGTTGTATTCCCCTTATCATCCTTAACAGGATCTTTAATCTGCTTACCGGCGACCGCTTTCACATCTTCCACCGTTTTCAGCGTTTGCAGATCGTGTCCTTGCGACACAGGAAGTGCACGGCGCTTAAACACCGAATACACCGCCAATGTATGTTCTTCTTCAGGCAATGTTTCTGCGCCGTCGATGCGAACCTCCATTTCCACACAATCCTCCGCAAGGCGCATAAATCCCTCGCCTGCATGACCGAGTGTATCGTTTTTGAAGGTGAAATGCAAGGTATCATCGATAAGAGTTGCTTTTTTCACAGATGCCGAAGCGATCTTTCCGTCTTTGCCGCCTTCATAAGAAAGCAGATCAAAAGTTACATAATCACGGAAGATTTCTTCAATATACAGCACATAGCCACCCTGTTTTTTCAGATCATCCTTGCCTGCACTGAGCTCATCGTACCAATAGCCGATGTATGTCTGTCGAAGCGCATCCCGCGCGGCATTCCGTGTTGTGGTGGTAACAATGGTTGTTGTCGTCTCCTGTGTCGGTTCGGACGATGAAAACGGCGACTGAGGCCCGAGAAATACAAGAAGCAACACAATCGCCATGATCAGAAGGGAAATCAGCGTAACAACAAGACCGAAGGAACTCTTTTTCGGTGTTTTAACAGCCACATCGTCTTCTGTGTTCCGCTCCGTATCGGATATCTGATCAAATCTTGCCGAGCAAAAAATGCAATACTGTGCCTGCGCGGCAATCTTTTTACCGCACGAAGGACATATTCTCTTTGCCACACAGCCACCTCCTTTTTACTTCCACAACCGCTTCAGAACAGGATGAAGTCGGACTCGATAAAAAGACTCCACCCGCACCAAGGCGATATCGTATATATACAACAACACATTCCCTGCAATGAGCAAAACCCACGGGACATATACGCCCGCAATCATAAAGTTTTCCTGCGGAATATTCATCACACGCGTCATCAGCCAGAAATCAGCCAATGCGGCGATATTGAATACCAGCAATTTTACAATCCACGAAAGCCATCGCTGTCTCCAACACTGCAACCGAAGATGTACAAGCGGATAATAACCGAAAAACAGAATAAACAGCGACTTTGCTTCGGGATCAGGTGTAAGAAACAATGCCAGTAACGCTGTCACCGCATAAGACAAAACGCCATACCTTGTACCGCATTCCAGCGCCACGGGAATCATCAGCATCCCAGCAAAAGCGGCAAGTGCATATGTGGCATACGGAAACACCGTCATAAGCAGTACCACCGTCGCCAGCGCCGATGTCACACCGCACAGCGACATCCGCTGAGTAGGTTTCATAAAGCGCCTCCTTAACGACAACCGCAACAGGGAATCAGGTTACCGCCCATACATTCACAGCAACAGTCCGCACAAAGAAGCGATGAACAGCAATTGCAGGTACCATCGCCGCAGCATCCGCCTTGCTGACCGTAGGAGGTTGTATACTGTCCGCTACGGTTCGCAGACGAACGGTTGACCGCTGTCTGATATTCTGCGTTGGAAGGATCCATCGATGCCGCCTGTCGAAAATGCCGATCCGCTTCTTCAAGCCATCCACGCTGATACAGCACAACACCCTTCAGATAATACCATTCAGCCGTACGCGAGGAGGACGGAATACCGTTCAGCAATTCCTCTGCCTGCGTGTAACGGCGTTGATTGACAAGATTGCGGATATCGGTATAACTTGATGAACGGGAGGAATACCCGCCGCTGTTCTGCCGTTCGCGCACGATCGCGTCATACGCCTCATTGATTTCTTTCATTTTTTCCTGCGCGAGATCCGAAAGAGGGTTATCGGCATAGTTGTCAGGATGATATTTTCTGGCAAGATTGCGATACGCCGCCTTCACCTCATCATCTGTGGCATCCGACGGAATACCAAGGAGCTCATACGGATTCTTCATAAGCGTCCCCCTCCTCTTTCTTACTCAACCGTCGGATCACCAACGGCAAACCTTTATAAATAACATTAGACAGTATACCCTGAAAACGATGGAGATGCAGCTGAGCAAAACACTCGGCGCAAACCGCTACCGATGCATGAAGAGTCTGTGCCGCATACGCTTTGCGTTCGATGAACCATTCGTTATCATACACAGCATCTCCATGCAACGAGTATGGATTGAAACGACGGTTTTTTACATCGTCTTCCAGATCCTCCGCCGCGTCGGCAAGATAGATAAACCGACCGAGACAATATCCGAAACGGGCAATAATCTCTTCCTGTTCACCCGCACACCGCGAAGATGCAATCGTGCTTAAAAACACCGCTGTCGGCTCGGCGCACGCATCCACACACGGCGACGCAGAAGATTCGACCGCCTCCTGCGCGAGCATATAGGCAATTGCCGCCTGCGCTTCCTGCGGGCGTCGTTTCGCCGCACGCGTATAGTCGTGTTTGTAAAGCAACTTCAACACAGCGGCAGACAGGCGTTTTAAAAAGCGTTCATCTCTGACAGTATCAGACAGCTTATGATACACAAGAAGCATCGCGACATCGGCAGTGTAATCCAGAATCTCGTTTGAAGAACAAAACGAACGCTTTTTCAACGGATGAAACGGACATCGTCCTTGCTCAAACGAGACATCCCGCTCCTCAAGCGCCATCAGAAACAGCGCCAGAAAGGTGAAATCATAGCTCAGTGTCATGCGTGAGGCAAGACCGTAGCGCTTGCCGAGTGTGTGACAAAGCGAACAGTACACCGCTTTATATTGTTCATATTCGCCGATTATCAATTCCGGACGAAAGACTTTGACATAGCCAAACATCACAAACCTCTTGTTTTCAGGATATCCTTATCATATCGCACATAGAACAAAATTGGATAAACGAATTATGAACAATCACAGTTTGAGGATACCTTTTTCCATCATAGACCGTGCCGCAAGAAGCACACCGAGCTTACCCGAATGGAAGTTGAGACCTCCCTGCATATACGCGGCAAACGGTTCACGAAGCGGCGCATCCGCCGACAGTTCAATCGATGCACCCGCTGTAAAGGCACCCGCCGCCATAATCACCTGATCGTCATAACCGGGCATATCCCACGGTTCGGGAACAACAAAAGAATCAACAGGCGCACCCTGTTGCATTCCCTGACAAAACGCGATCAGCGACGGCGCGTCGCCGAGCTTCACCGCCTGAATGATGTCCGCGCGAACTTCATCCGCTGTCGGCGTTACCTCATAACCGAAGGAAGAAAACAGTGCCGCGGCATACACCGCCGTTTTAAGAGCTTCACCCACCACATGCGGCGCATGAAACAGCCCCATATACAACGAGCGGTTATGACCGAGCGAAGCGCCGACCTCGCGACCGAGTCCCGGCGTGGTCATACGATACGAACACTGCTCAACAAGATCCCGACGGCCGCAGATATAGCCGCCGTTTTCTGCGATACCGCCGCCCGCATTTTTAATCAGTGAACCTGCCATCAAATCCGCACCGACAGCGGTCGGTTCGATCTTTTCCACAAACTCGCCGTAGCAATTATCCACAAAGACAATAGCATCCGAGCGAACCTCGCGCACTGCTTTGACAATTTCACCAATCTCGGCGACCGAAAGCGACGGGCGAAGCGAATACCCGCGCGAGCGTTGCACATGCACCACTTTGATGCGGGTATCGTTACGAAGTGCCTCGCGGATGCCCTCAAGATCCGGACGGTCATTTTTCAGCGGCACTTCGGAATAGCCGATGCCGTAATCCGCAAGCGAACCGTCGCTGTGTGCGCCTGCACCGATCACACCGAGAAGCGTATCGTACGGCGCGCCCGTTGCCGCAAGCAACACATCGTTCGGACGAAGCACACCAAACAACGCTACCGTGATGGCGTGCGTACCCGACACGATCGAATGACGCACAAGCGCATCTTCAGCACCCATCACTTTCGCAAACAGCTCATCCAGCGTATCTCTGCCGCGATCGCCGTAACCGTAACCGGTAGTTGGCACAAAATGCGTTTCACTCACATGAAACTCAATAAATGCCGACAGCACCTTCTGTTGGTTGTATTCGGTGATCTCATCGATGCGTGCAAACGCATCTTTTGTACCTGCCAGCGCAGCATCAGACGCCGCGCCAAGAGATGCGGGTATATCAAAAAAGGAGGTATTCATAGCTTACAGTATATCCTTTCTTATTCCGTTTTATCAACACTTCCCCACTCGCCGATCACCGTAAAGCCGATACGGTCATATAAGCGGTGAGCGTACTCGTTTTTCGGGGATAACAACACGCGCTTGTGCTCAGCCTGCAACATCGCCGAGAGCGTGAGCACGCAAGCCGAAGCATAGCCTTTTCCGCGCGCTTGCGAGCGGGTTGCCACCGCGCCGATCAGCGCGGCAGCGTCACATTCCGCCACTGTCATCGCACACGCAACGGCAACACCGTTTTCATACACACCGACCGCACGACATAAGCCGCGGCGATAACGGTGATGTACATCGGCATACCACGCATCAAACGGCGGAATGGCATCTTTTCCGAAACCTTCAACAAGCACATCGTATACATCACGAAGCGGCATTTGCGAAACAACTCCGTGAACAGCGGCATCCGCCGGAGCCTGCATTACGGCTTCAGTTTTATACGACACGCCCCACAT
The DNA here is from genome assembly GCA_045651865.1 of Acutalibacteraceae bacterium. GTDB lineage: Bacteria > Bacillota > Clostridia > Oscillospirales > Acutalibacteraceae > RGIG1959. Next base: position 7,105 of record JAZRTC010000155.1, on the reverse strand, counting down.
CTGCGCTAACAAAGCCGCTGTCTGAGCATCCGTACGCACTGTCTGTACGGTAGGATCCATTGTCAGAAACAGACACATCTCCTCCGTATCGCCATGCACATCCATACATGCGGCGTTTTCAAAAAGTGACAAGCGATTGCCGTTATCATCGTCATAAAAGCGAAGAAAACCTTGCTCTGCACCGTATGCGGCAAACTGACCGCACTGCCGAAGTGCCGCCTCGGTATCGGGAGTCCACAGCGCAACATTTTGCGCATCCGCTTGCCGCATCATACGGCAACACGCCCGATCAGCGCCGACACAAGTTCATAGATCGACTGCAGATCTTCCATCGCCGCCACACAGGAGGGCGAATGAATATAGCGGCACGGAAGCGAGATCGCCGAGACCTTGACGCCGTTTTGGGCTGTCTGGATCGCGCCTGCATCGTTACCGCCAGCGACCATCGATTTCGGCTGTGCTTTGATGCCGTTTTCCTTCGCAGTCGCCATGACCGTATCGTACAATTCTTTATCATACAGCGTACGGCGATCCATAAACGATACGACCGCACCACCGTATACACGGCACACTTGCTTATCGGGTGCGACACCGACTGTATCTGCCGCTGTCGTCGCATCAATCACGATACCGATGTCGGGCGCAATGGCAAAGGCGGCGGTTTTTGCACCGTGCAAGCCAATCTCCTCTTGCACCGTAAAAGCAAACCACACATCCACAGCAGGCTGTGTTTTGGCAATCTCGAGCAATACAGCACATCCCGCGCGATCGTCAATGGCACGACCTTTTACGAGTTTACCCAGTTCATAAAAATCGCTGTCAAACACCGCCATATCACCGGGCGATACCTTTTCAAGTGCTTCTTTTTCGGAGGATGCGCCGATATCAATCAGCAGATCACCACCGGGAATTTCCGACTTTTCGTCACCCTTGCACATATGAATCGCTTTGCCGCCGATCACACCGATATGCTTGCCGAAGCGTACACGATGTCCGAACAGCACCGCTTTATCAATACCGCCGACGGTTGCAAACCGCACAAAGCCGTCCGAAGTCACACCTGTCGCAATCACACCGACTTCGTCCATATGCGCCGCGATCATCAGCGTTTTGGTTGCCGCTTGTTTGCCTTTGAGATGCACCAGCAAATTACCGAGTGCATCGGTACGCATCTCATCAATATATTCTATGCCGCTCAGTTTCGATTGAATGTAATCGCGCACGGGATGTTCGCGTCCCGAAACGCCATCGAGCAGACAAAGCTCTTTCAATGTATTCAGCACGATACCATCCCCTCCTTTGCCACTTCTGCCATCAATTGCGCAACACCTTGCACATCGCGCACATCGACTACCTCGACCGGCGTATGCATATAGCGTTGAGGAATCGACAACAACGCGGTCGGAACACCGCTTTTCGACACAAAAATGCTGTCCGCATCCGTGCCGGTGGAACCGCCCATCACCTCATATTGCACCGCGATTTCCTCGCGTTTGGCAATGGCTTTGATGCGTTCGGTCAGCACATAATCCAGTGTCGGCGAAATACCAATCATCGGACCTTCTCCGAGTTTACCGCATTTGTGCGGTGCCGCATCGGGAGTCAGCGCAAAGCTGACATCCGTCGCAATCGCGGCGGTTGGTGCGATATCAAACGCCGCAACCGTTGCACCCGCTCCGCCGACTTCCTCTTGTACAGCAAACAGCGCCACAACATCGCACGCCAATTTCTCATTCTTCAACAGACGCAGGGCTTCAATGACTGCTGCACAGCCTGCACGATCATCCAGTGCTTTGGCACAAACCAGATGCTCAGACAACTCGCTGAAATGCGCACGAAACACACCGCGCGTACCCTTTTCGACAAGCACTTTTGCCTCCTCGGCAGGATAGCCGATATCAATACCCATTTCTTCAAGAGATTTGAGCTTGCTGTCCTCACCCGCCAGATGAGGAGGTGTTGAACAAAACACACCGCAAAGAGGCGGTTCGGTCAGCAGCGTCACCTCTGCCGCCGCCAGTACACGGCGGTCGATGCCGCCGCAGTTGGAGACATGGACGAAGCCGTCATCATCCACATGGGTTACAACAAATCCGATTTCATCGATGTGTGCCTCCAGCAGCAACACAGGAGCGGTATCCTTGCCGCATTTGCGCACAGCAATCACATTGCCCAGTGCATCCGTGCGAACCTCATCCGCGTATTCGCTTACAAGCGCTTTCACAACCTCCGACACAGCGGCATGACCGCCCGCACCAGAAGCATTGCAAAGCTGTCTGATCATATCTTTCATAATATCATTCCCCTTTCAGCAGAGGTGCTAAATAGTGTGCTGTATACGAACCCTTCGTCTCGGCAACCTGTTCAGGTGTGCCGCTCGCCACGATCATACCGCCGCGATCGCCACCCTCAGGGCCGAGATCCAGAATATAATCCGCCGTTTTGATCACATCCAGATTATGCTCAATCACTATGACGGTATTGCCGCCGTCCACAAGGCGTTGCAACACCTCAATCAACTGACGCACATCGTCGGTGTGAAGCCCTGTTGTCGGCTCATCCAGGATATACACGGTTTTACCCGTCGCACGACGGGAAAGCTCGGTAGCGAGCTTGACGCGCTGTGCCTCACCACCCGAAAGCGTGGTGGAGCTTTGCCCGATTTTGATATACCCGAGTCCAACCTCGTAAAGCGTCTGAAGTTTACGGGCGATCTTCGGAATATCTTTAAAGAAAGCAAGTCCTTCTTCAACGGTCATTTCCAGCACATCATAAATACTTTTACCTTTATACTTCACTTCCAGTGTTTCGCGGTTGTAACGCTGTCCTTTACACACCTCACAAGGGACATACACATCGGGAAGGAAGTGCATTTCGATCTTAATAATGCCGTCACCCTGACACGCTTCACAGCGACCGCCTTTGACATTGAATGAAAAGCGACCTGCATTGAAACCGTGCATTTTGGCGTCCTTGGTCGACGCGAACAACTCGCGGATATCGCCGAACACGCCCGTATAAGTCGCAGGGTTGGAGCGCGGTGTGCGCCCGATGGGCGACTGATCAATATCGATCACCTTATCCAGATGTTCGATACCTTCGATCGCGTCGCAATACCCCGCATGCGTTCGTGCACCGTTGAGTTCATGCGCCAGTGTTTTATACAGAATTTCATTAACGAGCGTGGATTTACCCGAACCCGAAACACCCGTCACACAGTTGAACGCACCCAGACGGAAACTTGCAGAGATCCCTTTGAGGTTATTCTCCTTTGCTCCCTTGACCGTCAACATATGACCGTTGCCTTCACGACGGGTTTTCGGAACGGGGATGCGTTTTTTACCGCTCAGATACTGTCCCGTCAACGACTTCTCACACGCACAGATCTCTTGAGGGGTACCCGCACACACGATCTCGCCGCCGTGAATACCCGCTCCGGGACCGATATCCACAATATAATCCGCCGCGCGCATGGTGTCTTCATCGTGTTCCACAACGATCAATGTGTTGCCAAGATCGCGCAGTCGGCGAAGCGTAGCGAGCAATTTGTCGTTATCACGCTGGTGAAGACCAATGCTCGGTTCGTCAAGAATATATAACACGCCCATAAGGTACGAGCCGATCTGGGTCGCCAGACGGATGCGTTGGCTTTCACCGCCCGACAGCGTACCGGCGCTTCGGGACAGTGTCAGATAATCCAGTCCGACGCTTTCAAGGAAACCGAGCCGTTCGTGAATCTCTTTTAAGACGCGATCGCCGATCATCCGCTCCTTCTCCGTAAGCGTCAGCGAACGCAAAAACGAAATGGCATCCGAAACCGAGCGTTCGCACAGATCGTAAATGTTTTCCCCGCCAACTGTAACTGCAAGACTTTCAGGACGCAGGCGCTTACCGTGACAGTCGGGGCAGTCGTTATTGCTCATAAATGCACCGATTTCACCGCGGATATACTCACTGGTCGTTTCGCGATAACGGCGCTCAAGGTTGTTGACAACGCCTTCAAACACGGTTTTATAGGTGCCGTGACCGTACTCACTTTCTCTGGTGACTGTGATTTTTTCACCTTTACTGCCGTATAACAAAACATCAAGCTGTTCGGCAGTTAGATCACAGATCGGTGTATCCAGCGTGAAGCCGTAGTGCTTGGCCACCGCTTCATAAAACATTTTCGACAGCGTGCCGCTCTCCGAGAAGCCCCATCCGCTTGCTTTGACAGCACCTTCGCGAAGCGATTTCGTTTTATCAGGAATGACCTTTTCGGGGTCAAGCGTCTGGTAATACCCAAGACCGCTGCACCGCGGACACGCACCGAACGGATTGTTGAACGAAAACATCCGCGGCGAGAGTTCTTCCACGCTGACACCGTGATCGGGACAGGCATAGTTTTGTGAGAAGTTGAGTTCTTCCCCGCCGACTACATCCACTGTCAGCAATCCGCCCGACAGCGCCGTGGCGGTTTCCACCGAATCTGCGACACGACCGCCGATATCGGCTTTAATCACAAGGCGATCAACCACCACTTCAATGGTATGCTTTTTATTCTTTTCCAACTTGATTTCTTCGGAAAGATCGTAAACATTGCCGTCGATCCGTACACGGACATAGCCCGAACGGCGTGCAGCATCCAGTTCCTTCGTGTGTTCACCTTTTCGCCCGCGCACAACAGGAGCCAGCACTTGAATACGGGTGCCTTCTTCAAGTGACAGGATCTGATCCACGATCTGATCGACCGTCTGCTGACGGATTTCCTTGCCGCACACAGGACAATGCGGCACACCGATACGCGCATACAGCAAACGAAGGTAATCGTATATCTCCGTCACCGTACCGACGGTGGAACGCGGGTTTTTGGAGGTCGTTTTCTGATCAATCGAGATCGCCGGCGACAGACCATCGATCTGATCGACATCGGGTTTATCCATCTGCCCGAGGAACATACGGGCATAGGACGACAGGCTCTCCACATAACGGCGCTGTCCCTCTGCATAAATCGTATCAAACGCGAGTGACGATTTACCCGAACCCGACAACCCCGTAAATACCACCAGTTTGTCGCGCGGGATATCCACATCAATATTCTTTAAGTTGTGTTCGCGCGCACCGCGCACGATCAGTTTATCATTTGCCATAATCAACCTTCTTTTAAAGCTGTTCCAATTCGCGGATGCGATCGCGCAAATATGCCGCGTGCTCGAATTCCAACAGTTGCGATGCGTGACGCATCTCCTTTTTGAGTGCCTCGATCTCACGCAAGCGCTCCTCGCGGGTCATCTTCCGTTTCGGTTTATCGCTCGATTTCTTGCCGCCCATATCGATGACATCGCGGACATCTTTCATAATCGTTTGCGGAACAATACCGTGTTCCGCGTTGTAACGCATCTGAATTTCGCGACGACGGTTGGTTTCCACAATGGCACGCTCCATGGACGGTGTCACCGCGTCGGCATACATAATGACCTGACCGCCTGCATTTCGCGCCGCGCGGCCGATGGTCTGCACAAGTGAAGTCTCCGAACGGAGAAATCCCTCTTTATCAGCATCTAAAATTGCTACAAGCGACACCTCAGGGATATCCAGACCTTCACGGAGCAAGTTAATGCCAACCAGCACATCAAACTCACCGAGACGCAGATCGCGCACGATCTCCATTCGTTCCATCGTGTCAATATCGTGGTGCATATAGCGGATGCGGATGCCAGCATTTTCGTAAAACGAGGTCAGATCCTCCGCCATCTTTTTCGTCAGCGTCGTGATCAGGACACGCTCGCCCTTGGCGGCACGCAAACGGATCTCTTCCATCAGATCGTCAATCTGCCCTTCCACGGGCTTCACGATAACTTCCGGATCCACAAGTCCTGTTGGTCGGATGACCTGTTCAACAATTTGCGCGCTTTTGGTGCGTTCGAGTTCACCGGGGGTTGCACTGACAAAGACAACCTGATGCACACGGTCATAAAACTCATCAAAATTCAACGGACGGTTGTCATAAGCCGATGGCAGACGAAACCCGAAATCGATCAGACTTGTCTTACGCGCCCGATCGCCACCGTACATACCGCGCACCTGCGGGAGAGTCACATGGGATTCATCCACAAACAACAGGTAATCGTCAGGGAAATAATCCAGCAGTGTATACGGCGCTGTGCCGGGAGCACGCCCCGCCATCACCGCCGAGTAATTTTCAATGCCTTTACACATACCGACTTCACGGAGCATTTCCATATCGTATCTTGTGCGTTGCAAAATACGCTGAGCTTCCACAAGCTTTTGCTCGCGTTTGAAATATTCCACGCGCTCATTCAGCTCCGCATCAATCGCCTCAAGTGCATGCTCCATCTTTTCAGGAGGCACGATATAATGGCTCGCGGGATAGATCGCCGCGTGCGTAACGGTGCGTTTGACAGCTCCTGTCAGCGGATGAATTTCGCTGATGCGGTCAATCTCGTCACCGAAAAATTCTACCCGCACCGCCGTTTCGGTGGCACCCGCTTCATAAATCTCCACCACATCACCGCGCACACGGAATTTGTTGCGAATAAAATTGACATCGTTGCGTTCATACTGCAATTCAATCAACTTCGCAAGCAGATCATCGCGTTCCATCGTCATTCCGGGACGAAGTGAAATCACCATATTGCGGTAATCAATCGGGCTGCCGAGGCTGTAAATGCAGGATACACTCGCCACAATGATGACATCGCGGCGCTCCGACAGCGCCAGCGTCGCTGAATGACGCAGTTTGTCGATTTCATCATTTATGGCGGAATCTTTTTCGATATAGGTGTCGGTGGTGGCAATATAGGCTTCGGGCTGATAATAATCATAATACGAAACGAAATATTCCACGGCGTTGTTGGGGAAAAATTCACGGAATTCCGAACAAAGCTGTCCGGCAAGCGTTTTGTTATGTGCCAGCACCAATGTCGGACGGTTGACTTTTGCAATAATGTTCGCCATTGTAAAGGTCTTACCCGAACCCGTTACACCAAGCAGAGTTTGCTCCCGATGGCCATTCAAAACACCGTTTACCAACGCATCGATTGCTTGAGGCTGATCACCCGTCGGTTGAAATTTGGATACCAGTTCAAATCGAAGTCGGATCGTA
>JAZRTC010000154.1:0-21107 GCA_045651865.1 Acutalibacteraceae bacterium | reverse complement strand
GGCAAGCTGTCTCCCTCGGAGGACACCCAGCTGGCCTGTGCCGTAGAGATCCTGGAGGGCACCTATGGACGGTAACCGTTATCCCTACCCGCCCCAGAGGACGCGCCACAGTGGCGTCCCCACCGCCGTATGGGCGGCGATCATCGCCTTTTTGCTCCTCGTTTGCTCCGTGTTCTTTCTGCTGTGGCAGACCGTCCGAAAGCTGCCAAAAAGCCGCTTGTATATACACCGCGTGCCCGCCGCTTGCTTGTCACGCTGATGCTGATAAACGGCATCCTGCTCGGCGTTGCTTTTGCGGCACCGCCGCTGTTCAATCTGCTTCGTGACCGCGTGCTGGATATCGAAACGGGAGCGCTCGCACTGTCGCGGTCGTTACCTGCAATGTTGCTGTTGATCGTGCTGATGCCGGTGCTGTTTGTACAGCTTGCCAATAAAATCAACGCACCGATCGAAAAACACATTGCTGACGGCTATACGAAGGATGCCAAGCGCATCTTATCCGAAATGCCCGATCTGACGGTGATCGGCGTGACGGGAAGTTACGGCAAGACCAGCGTCAAGAATTACCTTACAACACTTCTTTCGGTGAAGTACCATGTGCTGATGACACCCGAAAGCTACAATACCCCGATGGGCATTGTGCGCACGATCCGCGAACACCTGAAGCCCGCGCACGAAATCTTTGTGTGCGAAATGGGTTCGCGCAACCGTGGCGATATCCGTGAACTGTGCGAGATCGTACATCCGCACCATGGCATCATCACCGCCATCGGCGAACAGCATCTGGAGACCTTCCAGACCGTAGAAGCAGTGGCAGATACACAGTTTGAACTTGTAGAAGCGCTCCCCGAGAACGGCATCGCATTTTTGAATACCGATAACGAGTGGATCGCCTCGCGCGAAGTGCGCGGTGTTAAGGTTGTGTCATACGGCTTGTACGACGGCGCTGTCTACACGGCAACCGATGTGGTTGCGGATGAAAACGGCAGTCGTTTTACAGTGACCGCACCCGATGGCGACACCTGCGAATATACCACGCGTCTGCTTGGTATGCACAGCATCCAGAATCTACTTGGTTGTATCGCTGTGGCAAATCAGCTTGGTATTACGCTTCGGGAACTGCGTGCTCCGGTGCGGCATCTCAAGCCTGTCCCGCACCGTTTGCAATTGCTGCCGGATGGATTTATCGACGACACCTACAATTCCAACCCTGCGGGATTCCGTGCGGCACTGGATGTGCTCGGCGCGATGCAGGACACCCGCCGCGTGTTGATCACGCCCGGCTTGCTGGAACTCGGTGTACGGCAGGATATGATCAACAAGGAACTTGGTATCTATGCGGCATCCCGCTGTGATTGGGTTGTGTTGATCGGTGAACAGCAGGTGCAGTCCTTCCGCAACGGCTTGCTGTCGCAAGGCTTTGACGAAGAGCGTATATTTGTGGCGATGGATCTGCATCAGGCGCTTAGCTTTGTGCGTGCCATGCCCTCGACGGAGCGTCAGGTCGTGCTTCTGGAAAACGATCCGCCCGACAAAATTTTATAAAATCGTATTGTATACACTCTAAATGTTGACAAATCAACATTTAGAGTGTATACTTGTTTTACGGGAGGCGAGAATCATGTTGCAACGGTTTGAAACATTTGTAAGTGGTATCACAATGTGTTATAAATCTATTCAGCGTATTAAATCCACAGAAATGACCGAACTCGGACTGAAAGGTGCGCATGTGATGTGTCTGTTTTTTCTGTACCGATATGAGGAAGGATTGACAGCAGCAGAACTTTGCCGCCTCTGCAATGAGGATAAGGCGGCAATTTCCCGCACGCTTGCTGCTCTTCGTGATCAGGGATGTATTCAAAGCGAGGGAACTGCCTACCGTGTCAGATGGACGCTGACCGAGCAGGGACGAGCGATCACAACACGCGTTTGTGCGCTTGTGGATCAGTGGGTCGGCTTCGGCGGTGAGGGTTTGACTGAAGAAGAACGGGATATATTTTACAAGGCTCTCGGGCATATATCCGATAATTTGCGTAAAAGCTATGAGGGATTGGAGTGAGTGTGAATGGCTGTACAATTGGTTGTGGATTCGGCATCGGATATTCTCCCTGAAGAGGCAAAGGCAATGGGGATCGTGCATCTGCCGATGACGGTTTATTTCGGTGAAACGGAATATGCGGATGCTGTCAATTTGACTCATCATGAGTTTTATGAAAAGTTGATCGAGAGTGATGTGATGCCCACCACATGTCAGATTCCGCCGTCTGTTTTTGAGGCGGCGTTTGAACACATCGTAGCGGCAGGGGATACAGCGGTTGTGATCACGGTATCCTCGAAGTTGTCGGGCACTTATCAAAGTGCGTGCATTGCCGCTTCGGATTTCGGCGATCGCGTGGTTGTGGTAGATAGCGAGAATGTGTCGCTCGGCGAGCGCATTCTGGTGCAACGCGCACAGATGTATCAGGAACAGGGGATGAGTGCTGTTCAGATCAAAGCGTTGTTGGATGAAGAGAAAAAACACATCCGTCTGATGGCGCTGGTTGACACGCTCGAATACCTCAAAAAAGGCGGTCGCATTTCGTCAACGGTCGCGTTTGCAGGCGGTCTGCTCGCCATCAAACCTGTCATCGCCGTCGAGAACGGCGAGGTAGCGCTGATCGGAAAGGCGCGTGGATCCAAGCAAGGAAATAATCTTTTGCGCGAGCTGGTGCAAAAGGTCGGCATTGATTTTGATAAACCGCTTTGTCTTGCTTACAGCGGGCTGGACGATACACTGCTGAAAAAGTATATTGAGGACAGCAAAGAACTTTGGCAGGACGGTTACGCTGACTTACCTGTTGCGACTGTCGGTTGCTGTATCGGTGCTCATGCGGGTCCGGGCGCTGTCGCAGTAGCATTTTTTGAAAAATAACAAAAGAACCGAGACTCTCAAAGAGTCTCGGTTCTTCTGGTTATACAGTGGATTTTGCCGAAAAAGCGATGTATCAACGGTTGTTGATGATGTCGTAGCGGTCGGCAATCATCCGTTTGAACAGTTCGGTCTGTTCAAACGATTCGTGAGCAAAGAGTTGTGCGTTTTTGCCGTATTCCGCGCGAAGCTCCGCGTGATCATACATCCGCACCATCGCATCGTACAGCGATGCGACATCCCCTTTTTTGGCGAGCAGACCGGTTTTTTCGTTGATCATTGCATCGGTCGGACCGGGGATGTCCGTTACAATGACGGGAACACCCATTGCCTCCGCTTCCACAACGGCACTGCCGAAGCCTTCGCGGTAGCTTGGGAGTACATATACATCCGCCGCAGCGAGATATTTTTCCACCTCGTTGCTGTATCCGCAATAGATGACCCGCGGCTCATCCTGTGACCATTGATACAGCTCCGCGTTCAGAGATCCGGTGTTTTCGGCGTCACCGACAAGAAGCAAATACGCATCCTTGTGCGAATCAAGCAACATTCGTGATGCCTCAAACAATTCGTTGATGCCTTTGTCCCGAGTGATGCGGCCGATGAAAATATATACCAATGCATCCTGCGGGATCGCATATTTGGAGCGGATATCCTCTCTCCATTGCGGTTTATGTGTGATATCAAATTTGCTTGCTTTAAAACCGCTGGCACTGCCATTCCAGATCACGCAGCTTTTGTCCGCTGTATAGAGCTTTTCTTTGTGGCTGAAGCGGAGATTGCCGAAGCTGTCGGGTTCAATCTTTGTGGAGTTGCGGCAGACCATTTTTTCGATTTGTTTGAAAATCCATTGTTTTATGCCTTGGAAGCCGATATAAGCAATGCCCCATTGGCAGTACAGACGGCAGGGGATCGCGGCTCGTTTTGCCGCAATAGAGGCATAACAGGAAGCGTTGGGGGTGGAATATTGTACCAGATCGAATTGTTCCTGTTTGAAATAGGCGATCATTTCTCGGATTGCTTTAAGTCCGTCCAAAGACATGCCGCGTTTCATGGAGATCGGCTTGTAATGGATGTATTCGGGCAACATGTTTTCAAAATCCGCATCGTAATTGCAGATAAAATGAATTTCAAAATCACCCGTCTCGTGCATGGCTTTGGCAAATTCCAGCACAAAGCTTTTCAAAGTCACCGGTACGGTTGTCACAAAACAGATTTTGTACATACATTCACCAGCTTCCGATAATCGATTTTATTTAGTATACCATATATTTGCGTTGGTGTCTACCTAAAAATGTGTGAAGAATGCGGGAAGGTTTGCAGACGATAAGAAAGTGTGCTATACTGACAAAGAGGTGAGTGTATGAATAAACGGATCGGGCTGTCGGGGTCCACCTTGAAGATCCTTGCGTGTGTGTTTATGTTGATCGATCATATAGGAGCAAAACTGTTCCCGCAATACAGTGTGCTGCGGCTGATCGGTCGTCTGGCATTTCCGATTTTTGCATTTTGCATCGCAGAAGGATGCCGTTATACACGGCATAAAGGAAAACATCTGGCGTTGATTGCGGGGTTTGGCGTTGTATGGGAAGGGTTGTTAATCTGGTATTACGGTGATTGGGAGGGGAATATTTTTCTGACCTTTTCGCTGTCGGTTGTGTTGATCTATCTATGGCAATGGATCAAAAAGCAGTGGTGTTCACGCGGCATAGGGCTCGGCAGTGTATGGCTTCTTCTATATGCGGTGACGATCGCCGTTGTTTGGTGCCTGACAGAGCATCTTCATTTTGAATATCGCTTTTTCGGTGTTATGGCTGCACCGATGACGGCATTGTTTGATTATAAGGAGGGGGAGGCACCGCCGTGGATGAAGCGGTTTGATCATCTGCCCGTCCGATTGCTTCTGTTGGCGGCGGCATTGTTTTTGATTGCGTTGCCGACGCTTGGCAGAACCGTGCAGGTTTATGCACTGCTGGCAATTCCCGTTCTGGCATTTTATAACGGCACTGCCGGTAATCCCCGCCTGAAATATGCGTTCTATGTGTTTTACCCCGTACATTTGATAATACTGGGACTCGTACGGGAATGGATGGTTTGAAACAACAGCAACGGATAACCGTAAGGTTTATCCGTTGCTGTTGTTTATTTCGGAAAAGAAAAAGCAGACGAACCGAAAGGCTCATCTGCTTTTCTTGGTCCTCGCCACGAGACTTGCTTGACTGTCGTCGACACGCACGCAGGCTTAAAAACCGTCCACCGGACGCTTTTTATTTTGGCTTCGCCAAAACCGCCCTGTTCAAGTCTCAACTGTATTAAAGAAAAAGAGACCCATGCCTTCAGCATGAATCTCTTTTTCTGGTCCGAGTGGCGAGACTTGAACTCACGGCCTCTTGACCCCCAGTCAAGCGCGCTACCAACTGCGCCACACCCGGATATGAAATTGGGCAGTGTTTCGACTGCGAGAGAGATTATAGCATATCTTATCTATAAAATCAAGAGCAAAATCACAAAAAAGATAAAAAATTCAAAAAAATTCATGGAACAGTGTTTTTGAGTGGGAAAACACAAAAGATATTGGTGATAAAACACAAAAATAACAAAACTCCACCTGTTCTATTGTGCATATTATCGAAATTAAATCCTCTTTTTTGCCAAAAACTCTTGTATTTCGGGGGTAGATATGATATTATATACTAGTATAATTAGAAGTAAAGCGGGTGAAGGAATGACGCAGACGGGGAAGATCTCGGTGCTGATGGGGGTCTACAACTGCGAAGCCACCTTAGCACAAGCGATCGATTCACTTCTTGCGCAGACCTATCCGCATTGGGAACTGATCCTGTGTGATGACGCGTCAACCGATAACACCTATGCGGTGGCGGAAGAGTATGCGGCGCGCTATCCCGAAAAAGTCCGTTTGCTTCGCAATGAAAATCATTCCTTTCTGGCATATTCTTTGAACCGTTGTCTGGAAAAGGCGAGCGGAGAGTTTGTGGCACGCATGGATGGAGATGACCGTTCGCTTCCCGAACGGTTTGAAAAGCAAGTGGCGTTTTTAAATGAACATCCCGAAATTGCCATTGTCGGCACGGCGATGCGTCGTTTTGATGATAAAGGTGAGCTTGGTGCTGTGATACAGTTGGAGGAAACTCCCGATCGCAATACACCGCATCGCGGCAATGTGTTTTTGCACGCAACTGTTTTGGGTCGCAAAGAGGTGTTTGAAGCGCTCGGTGGCTATGCGGTATTACCACGGACACAGCGCGGTCAGGATCTCGACTTGTGGTTCCGCTTTCTGGATGCGGGATATCAAGGGGCGAATTTGCCGGAAGTGTTGTATCTGGTGCGAGAAAACGACAAGGCACTCCGTCGCCGTACGGCGCATATCCGCTGGATCAACTTTCAGACAACACTTTACGGATATCGCTTGCTTGAGTACCCGTGGTATTGGTATTGGAAACCGTTTGTGTCGCTTTTGAAGATGCTGGTGCCGATTGGATTGATCGGCTGGCTTCGTAAACAACAAAACCGATGAGGTGAAAGTATGGTCATCTATTGGAGCTTGCTCTTATGGGTGTTTTTTATAGGATTGGCACGGCCAAATGAACATAACCCATTGCTGGATAATCGTGCAACAGGATATAAAGCATCGTGGAAATTGGCGATGGCGCTGATGTTGCCGGTGGTTTTTTTGGCGGCGGTGCGTTTCGCACCGATTGATACGACCACTTACATTGAATATTATCTCAGAATACCAAGTGGTATGAGTCATTTTGGTGAGTATGTTGCATTGTACAGTGATTCTCATTTGTATTATGGTATACAGATGTGGTTTAAAAATACTTTTCACACCACTTATATCGGCTGGTTTACCGTTCTGGCGGTAATACAGGGTGGTTGTGTGATGTGGATATTGAAAAAACACTCTACAAATATGGCGATGAGTGTGTACATCTATATGGCATCCACGATGTTTACTTGGATGTACAACGGTGTCCGTCAGTATCTTGCCGTGGCAATTCTGTTTGCGCTGTCCGACTGCATAATCAAAAACCGCTGGTATATTTATATTCCCGTAACATTGGTGCTTGGCGGTATCGCGCCTTTTTGTGAGATATTTGGTTTAGCAGAGCCTGCGTGGTATTTACAAGGTGTGCATCAATCGACATTGATGATGATTCCGGTATTCTTTTTTGTGCAGGGCAAGGCATTTAACTGGAAAATGCTGGTGTTTGTGCTGGGGTTTGTCGGATTGCTTCTTACGGGAAGTTTGGATTCTGTTCTGGAATCAACCGCGGAGGTCAGTGCATTCGGCGGTGATGTAGAACAGATTGTTTCGGGAGGTGGCGCTCACCCTCTTCGTGCGGTGATGCCGATGGTGCCGCTTGTGTTGGCTTTGTTTAAGAAAAAAGAACTTGATCAGGACGAGTCCGTTCCAAAGATTATCCATGTCTGCATCAATATGTCGGTTATCACAGTGGCATTGTATGTCGCGAGTGTGTTTACCAGCGGTGTGTTTGTCGGGCGTCTGGCGGCATATACGGAACTGTATAATCTGATTTTGATTCCTTGGTTGATTCAGACTCTGTACAAAAAAGAGCAACAAACCTGGACATATGGTGTCTATGGGGCCTATTTGGGCTGGTTTGTGTATCAGATGCACATTGCATGGCGAGGGTTATCCTATGCCAGTGAATGGTTGGGGATCTATTTTTATGGTGGAACACAGTGAGGTGACATAATGGCAAAAATCAGTGTAATCATGGGGATTTACAATTGTGCTGATACGCTCGCGGAAGCGATTGAGTGTATCTTGGCGCAAACAGAAACGAACTGGGAACTAATCTTGTGCGACGACGGGTCGTCAGACGACACTTTTGCTGTTGCATCCATGTATAAAGAACAATATCCTGATAAAATTGTGCTGTTACAAAATGAGCATAACTGCGGTCTGAACGAAACGCTCAACAACTGCCTTGCGGTAGCGAAAGGAGAGTTTATCGCCCGTATGGACGGCGATGACCGTTGTTCTCCCGACCGTTTTGAGAAGGAACTGGCGGTGCTTGAGAGTGAACCGGATATCGCCATTGTCAGTACCGATATGGCGCATTTTGATGAGACGGGAATGTGGGGGCGTATAGCTCGTCCGACGCATCCCGAGCCAAAGCACTTTTTGAAGGAGTCGCCGTTTTGTCATGCGCCGTGTATGGTGCGCAAAGAGGCGTATGATGCGGTCGGCGGATATTCGGTATCCAAGAAGTTGCTTCGTGTGGAGGATTATCATCTTTGGATCAAAATGTACGCCGCGGGATACAAAGGCAAAAATATCCACGAGCCTTTGTATCAGATGCGGGATGACCGCAATGCTTATGGGCGACGGAAATTTCGTTTCCGCCTGAACGAGGCGTATATCCGACATGTGGTCATAAAAACGTTCCGTTTGCCGATTACGGGATATGTGTATGCCTTACGCCCGATTGTGGTCGGTTTGTTGCCAAGATGGCTGTACGATCGCTTGCATAAAAAACGCTTGCATCAATCATAATGTTAGGACGGTAATCCGATGACCAAGATTTTATTTTTGATTCACACACTGGGACACGGCGGCGCCGAGAAGGTGCTTGTCAATCTTGCAAATAATTTAGATCCCGACAAGTTTGATGTATCGGTCATTGCACTGTTTGGCGGTGGCGTAAACGAGCAGTTTTTAAAACCGCATATTCATTACCGCGCAATTTTTAAAAAGATTTTCCCGGGCAACAGTCATGTTATGAAGCTGTTTTCGCCCAAAACACTGCATCGCCTGTTTGTGAAAGAACAATATGACATCGAAGTGTCGTATCTGGAAGGCCCGTCCGCCCGTGTGATCAGCGGATGTGATAATCCCGATACCAAACTTGTAGCTTGGGTGCATTGCACCATGCAATCCGAAAAGCATTTTGCGCAAGGGTTTCGCAACGCGGAAGAGGCGCAAAATTGCTATAACCGTATGGCGCGAATGGTGTTTGTTTCCAAAGGGGTGCAGGAAGCGTTTTTGCGGCAATGTACATATAAAGGACAAACTGCGGTGCTGTATAACACGATGGAATCCGATGCCATCCGACAAACGGCAAAGCAAGATGCCGCCGAGATCTGTACGGATGCGTTTACTCTTGCGGCGGTCGGTACTTTGAAGGAAGTCAAGGGGTATGATCGCCTTCTGCGTGTGGTAGACCGCTTGCATAAAGAGCAATACCCTGTTCATTTGTACTTTTTGGGAACCGGTCCGTTGCAAGGCGCGTTAGAGGAACAGATTACACAATGCTCGTTGCAGGATGCCGTGACATTTCTCGGGTATCGAACTGATGCATACCGCTTTGTTTCCAAGTGTGATTTGCTGGTATGTTCGAGTCATTCCGAAGGTTTTTCGACAGCGGTAACAGAAGCATTGATTGTCGGAACCCCTGTGTGCACAGTGGAGGTTTCGGGAATGAAGGAGCTTCTTGGAGATCACAACGAGTATGGTATAGTGACGGATAACAATGAAGAGGCCTTGTACCAAGGTATCCGTTCGTTGCTGGACGATCCGTCACTGTTGGCACATTATCGCGAAAAAGCCGCTCAGCGCGGAAAAGATTTTGACACTGCTAAAACCACAAAAGCGGTGGAAGAGATGTTGGAAGAATTAAAAGAGGAATCTTTATGAAACGGATAAAAGAATTACTGTATCGTCTTCGCGGAGAATATACAACCGAAAAGCTGATTTCGATGGGTATGACCGTTGGAGAAGATTTCAACCGATTACAGGGCGTTGTATTAGACCCTGCGCATTGCTGGCTGATTACCATTGGCAATCATGTTACGATGGCGCCACGCGTACATATTTTGGCGCATGATGCCAGTACGAAAATCTTTTTAGGCTATACGAAAATCGGGCGTGTCACCATCGGTGACAATGTGTTTATCGGTGCCGAATCGGTGGTATTGCCCGGTGTGACCATTGGTGACAATGTGATTGTCGGAGCGAACAGCACCGTAACAAAAGATGTGCCGAGCAACTCGGTGGTGGCGGGATCGCCCGCCAAGGTGATTTGCTCGCTTGAGGACTATCTGGAAAAAGAGAAAGCCCGTATGGAACAGTCGCCTGTTTACGGCGAAGATTATACGCTTCGGCAAGCCGTTTCAATGGAGAAACGGATGCAACAAAAAGAAGAGCTTGAAGGAAAGATAGGGTATATCGTGTGATGAAGAATCAAATTTCAATTGTCATTCCAACCTATAATCTGGAAAACTATATTGCACGCTGTCTCGACAGTGTGCTGGCGCAAACCTACCAAAATATTGAAGTGGTGGTTGTGGATGACGGCTCGTCCGATCAGACGGCAGCGGTCGTGGCGCAATATGCTCAAAAGGATGCCCGCGTAAAGCTGATTCGTAAAGAAAACGGCGGCGTTACAAGCGCACGGTTGCGAGGTGCAGCAGAGGCGAGCGGTGAATGGATCGGTTTTGTGGACGGCGATGATTATGCTGAGCCGCAGATGTTTGAACGACTGCTGGAGAATGCCGAGCAGCATCACGCACAAATTTCACATTGCGGATACCGAATGGTGTTTCCCTACGGAAAAGTCGATTATTATTACAACACAGGTCGCCTGATTGAGCAGGATAAGGCATCCTCTCTTGAGGCATTGTTGTCCGGACAATATATTGAGCCCGGATTGGGAGTTAAGCTTTTTCACAAAAAGCTGGTTGAGAAGTTGTTGCATGATAATGTGATGGATACCGACATCAGGATCAACGAAGATCTCTTGATGAGTTATTATCTTTTCAGAGAAGCTGACCGAACAGTGTATGAAGATGTGTGTCCGTATTACTATACGCTTCGCAAGGGGTCGGCGGCGACATCGCGGCTGAACGAACATAAATTGAAGGATCCGCTTCGTGTGCTGGATTTGTTGATTGCGGATGTTGCCGTGTTCCCGTCTGCGCAGGCGCAGGTGAAACAACGCCGTGTATATCAGTTGATTTCGGTGGCGACGATGGCATACGGTGAGCAAAAGGATTTGATCGCACCGTATCGTCGTGAGGTGCGTAAAATGCTTCGCAATGAAATCGGCGATATTTTGAAAGGGCATTACTGTTCCGGCAAAATCAAACTAATGGCTTTGTGGGCGGCAGTGTGGCCGTGGAGCTATGGCGTTGCACACTTTGTGGTTGCGAATCTCAACGGCAGTGCACATAAATTTGATGTGTGATAAAATCGCCTGATATTAAAACATACGGGGTGAAAAGCGGCATGGCAAAGATCAGTGTGATTGTTCCGATCTATAAAGTGGAAGCGTATCTTGACAAATGTATACAGTCGCTTGTCGATCAGACCTATTCTGATCTGGAGATTATCCTTGTGGATGATGGTTCACCGGATCGATGCGGAGAGATTTGCGAGGAGTGGGCAAAAAAAGATACCCGCATCCGCGTGGTTCATAAAGCAAATGGTGGCTTGTCCGATGCGCGCAATGCCGGACTTGCTGTTGCAACGGGTGAGTATATCGGCTTTGTGGACAGCGACGATTGGATCGAGCCGAGAATGTATGAACTCTTATATGCGGCAATGCAGGAAACGGGAGCGCAGATTGCGGAATGTACGCGTGAGAATTTTTCCGATACAACGCCTGCAACACCGTTTGAAGCGGAGGTTCCTGAGGGACAGTGTTATAGCGCCGAGCAAGCGCTTGCCGAGTTGATCGGTGACGGTGATTTGCGACAGACGGTGTGGAATAAACTGTATTGTGCTGAGCTTGTGAAGAATAAATTGTTTCCCGTTGGAAAGATCAACGAGGATGAATTCTGGACTTATCGCGTATTCGGTGAGGCGGAGTGCATTGTGCGGATTGAGGCAGCACTCTATCATTATTATCAGCGCGATGACAGCATTATTCATACCTACGATGCCAGACGGCTGGCGTGTCTGGAAGCATTTGAGCAGCGTGATCCCTATCTAAAGGAGCGATTTCCGTCGCTTGTGCCGATGGCAACCGCTCGCTGGATGGTGGCTTGTTTGTATCATTATCAAAGTTTGGCACGCTCGGCGGATGTGGATCCCGACAGAGAACTGCGAAAAATGGTTCATCGTCAGTTTTGTGGAATTGATCACACGATAATAAAAAGTGTGGTCTCATTAAAACAGCGGCTATGGTTCTGGTTGTTCTCTATAATACCGGACTTCATTGTCGGGATGCGGAATCGTTTAGGGATTGGTGTTTGATTTGCAGTTGGATATGGAGTGAGAGTGGATGGAACAAGTGAATCAGCGCAAAGCCGGTGTCATTCTGTCCTATGTCAATTTGATCATAGGATGTATTGTACCGCTGTTGTATACACCGATCATGCTTCGTCTGATGGGACAGGCAGAGTACGGTCTGTATTCGCTTTCTCAGTCGGTTATCGGGTATCTCACCTTGTTGAATCTCGGTATGGGTACGGTTATCGTGCGTTATACAGCCCGTTATCGGGCAGAGAACAGGGTAGAGGATATCCGTAAGCTTGGCGGCATGTTTTTGGCGATTTACGGCGTAATGGCGACGGTTGTTTGTATTGTCGGCGCTGTTCTCGTCTGGCAGGCGGATGCACTGTTTGCAGAAGGATTGTCTTCTGCAGAGGTGACACGACTGAGGATTCTGATGGTGATTATGGTGATCAGCACGGCTGTATCCTTGCCCATCAGCGTGTTTTCTTCTATTATTTCGGCGTATGAACGCTATGTGTTTGTACGCGGTTTTGGCATTGTTACAACCGTTGCGATTCCTTGCATGAATCTCATGATATTGTATCTGGGCGGCGCATCGGTTGGTATGGCGTTTGTGGGGCTTGGTGTTCAGGTTCTCAGCGGGGTGCTGTATATCTGGTATGCATCCTACAAACTGCACATTCGCCCGACTTTCAAAGATATGCCGCTCTCTATGCTCAAGGAGATTCTGGTATTCACCTCTTTCGTGCTCTTGTCATCGCTTGTTGATATGCTGTATTGGGCAACCGATAAGGTGTTGATCGGTGCGCGTCTGGGTACAGCCGCTGTGGCGGTGTATAATGTCGGTGGTGTTTTCACCTCGATGATGCAAAATATGTCGCAGGCGATCAGCAATGTGTTCACGCCGAAGGTTATGATGCTCTCGGTGCAGGATGACTCAAAGCAAGCAACCTCGGATTTGCTCAAGCAAATTGGGCGCTTACAATTTTATATTGTGTCATTTATTTTGTCGGGCTATACGGTGTTTGGACAGAAATTCATCCACCTTTGGGCAGGTGAGGGCTATGAAAGTGCGTACTATGTTGCTTTGCTGACAATGGTACCGCTTGCTGTGCCGCTTATACAAAGTATTGCTTATTCCGCTTGCGTCGCACAGAACAAACATCGCTTCCGTGCGATCATCTACGCGATTATTGCTGTGATCAATGTGGCGACTACCTATCTGGTTCTTCCCGCGTTTGGTATTATCGGTGCAGCGGTTTGCACAGCAGTGGCGTTTCTTTTAGGAAACGGTATCATTATGAACATCTATTATGCCCGTGAACTCGGGTTTGACATTGGCGGCTTTTGGCTTACCATCAGCAGAATTGCCATCGCACCGCTTGTGGTGATGGCGACCGCTTATTGGGTGTTTAATATGGTGATTTCGGATTGCTCGTGGATCGGCTTGCTTATCGGTGCGATTGTTTACAGCATCGTTTTCTGGGGTGCAAGCTGGATTGTGTGTATGAATCCAAGTGAGAAGGAATTGTTTCAATCGATGTTGCGAAAAGTGTCGCATATTTTCACAAATACGAAAAGGGGTGGATGTTAAGTGAAACGCATCTTGATTCATATGCGGGTTACCGATCATAGCGAATATGATATTTTCAAATTGTCCACTCACGAAGAATTGCAAACCTTTGTGAATGAACAAAACGGCGGAAATTGCCCGAATTTCGGCAATCGTTTATGGTTTCAGGGGTTGATGTCTGAAATTCAATCGGCGGATACTGTGTTCGAAATTTTTGATTCCACGATGACAAAAGAAGAGATCAACGAGCGGTACGATATGATTGTGGCGCCGATGGCGAATGTGTTTGCTATTGATTATGCGCCTTTGCTGGAGTCATTGGCAGCGCGATTTGAGGGGATTCGCATTCCTGTTTATGTCATTGCGTGCGGCATACAAGCAGGCAGCTACGATGAACTCGATGATATTATCCGCGCAGTGGGACCGCAGGCGAAAAAGTTCATCTCCAATGTATACAATACAGGCGGCGAATTTGCGCTTCGCGGCTATTTTACCAAAGAGTTTTTTGAACGACTGGGATTTTCGTCAGCAGTGGTTACGGGATGCCCGTCAATGTTTCAATTGGGCAGAAATCTTCAGGTTACGCAGGAAAAGAAACCGCTCGAACAATTCAAGGTTGGACTCAACGGAACACCGAGCGATTACAAGGAATTGTTTAAACAGTACCCGACGGCAGAATTTTTTGATCAAAACACCTATTATCATCAACTTTTGAATACCGCTCACTTTGAGGGGAATACGAGCGATTCGGTGAGGCTGAAGCAATGGATTAAAATGTATGGGTTGCAGACTTCGGAATGGTTACTGGAGGATCGCATCCGTTTGATCCCGAATATGAATCAATGGCGACACTATCTTCAGACAGAGCAATTCACGCTTTCTTATGGTTCGCGCATTCACGGAAGTATTATGCCGATTTTGTCGGGAGTTCCCGCTGTTTTGGAAAGCCGCGATGCCCGTACAAAAGAAATGGCAGAGTTTTTTGATATTCCCTGTGTACAGCCTGAGGGTTATCGCGAGTACGGTTCGTTGTACGGGTTGTATGAAAACATTGATTATACGGCATTCAACAAGGGCTTTGCCGCACGGTTTGATGCGTATGAAAGCTTTTTGAGAAAATGCGGTATTGTGGAGAAGATCAACGAAAACAATCCGTTTTTCTATGAAATTGATGAACTCCTACCGTTGTCGACCACGGTCAATCAACGCGCGGCAATGCGTAGAATGTATGAGGCAAAGTCGGGATGCTGGCGCATGTATGCACAGTTGCTTTTGGCGAAGAGAAAGTTGTTTTCTCGGTAAATATTGGCTTTAGTGGTGGAGAATCATGAAAAAAGTCTTTTTATATGCTTATGATCGGCAAAATCTCGGCGACGACCTGTTTGTGCACACGATCGCCAACCGATATCCCGACGCAAAACTGTATATGTGGACATCGCGCGAAAACCGAAAGACTTTTGCGTGTTTGCCGAATCTGAAGGTTATCGATCGGGATTCGCGGTTTGTTCGATTTCTTTCAAAACTTCGTCCGTCACTGCTGTCGCGGTATCGGGCGTGGTTGGAAAACCGCTGTGACGCGGTGGTGTACATCGGCGGTTCGATCTTTATTGAGTATGATAACTGGCGGCAAATTTTTGAATGGTGGGACTATGAAGCCAAGAACCGTCCGTTTTATGTGCTCGGCGCGAATTTCGGACCGTATCATACGCCTGCATACCGTGATAAAGCGGCGGAGATTTTCAGCAATGTGCGGGATATTTGTTTTCGCGACCGCTATTCCTACGACTTGTTTGCCGATGTGAAAACGGTGCGCTACGCTCCGGATATTTTGCTCGGGTATCCGACGCCCAAAGTGGATATACAGGAAAAACAAGTTTTCGTGTCCGTGATTGATTGCGCGGGGCGGGACGGCAGTCATGATTTGGCGTCGTGTGATGAATCGTATGTCCGCAATATGGCATCCTTGCTCAACGCTTATCGTCACGACGGATATCGTGTAGTGTTGGCATCCTTTTGTAAAGAGGAGGGTGACGAGCGCGGTATCGAAAAAATCCTCAACGCGATGGAGTGTGAAAACGATCCGTCAGTGACGACGCTGTTTTACGACGGCACCAATGCGGATGTGTTGACCGAAGCGATCGCGCAGTCGGACTTTGTGATCGCGACGCGTTTTCACGCGACGATTTTGGCGTTGGCGGCGGGACGCCCTGTGCTTCCGATTATTTACAGCGATAAAACCGCTAATGTATTGAAAGATATGGGGTTTGCGGGTGTGACCTATGATCTTCGGGAACACAAGTGCTGGGAGTATTCGGAGAGTCAAGAAAACCGTGAAAACCAAACAGCACTTACTGTTTTGTTTGACACGGAAAGCGATCATTTTCAAATGTTGGATAAGCACCTGGGATGATAATTAGGAGGGCCTGAAAAATGCTCTGTTTTTTATTCAAAGAATTTCGCGAGATCCGTAAAAAGCTGATAAAGCAATATTTTTGGCCCGGCAAACTTAAAAATTATTTGGGTGCGCGTTGGCTGAAAGCGTCCAATTATTATGTGTACAAGTTCCTCTTGAATTTGCGTATATTTGAAAAATTGCTCAAAAAAAGAGGGTTCTTGGTAAAAATCCTGCGTTGGCATTATTTGAGGAAATATATGCATTATGCGAATATATGCGGTTTTTCGATCGGTGACAGTGTGCTCGGCGAGGATGTTTTGATTTATCACCGTGCCAACATCACCATCAATCCCGCAGCTCGTGTGGGAAAAGGTTGCAAATTTCACGGCGATTGTGTGATCGGCGTAGCGCATACCGGAGATGAAAAATCGCCGATTCTCGGCGAAAATGTTGATATCGGTGTCGGCGCAAAGATACTGGGCGATATTTATATTGCTGATAACATTTGCATCGGCGCGAATGCGGTGGTTACACGCTCCTTTACGGAACCCGGAATCACCATTGCAGGAATTCCTGCGAGAAAAATCAGTAAGTAAGAAAAGAGGCGGATCGTAATGAAACGCTTGTTTCAACGCGCGTGGCATTTGCTGGAGCGTATTATCCGAGAATGCAAACGATTCCCGAAAACCTGCCGTGTTTTCGGCGCGAAGGTGGCGTGCGAAACCTTTTTGGACGGATTGCATCCGCTCGGAAAACAACCGCGCTATATCGCGACAGTGGAGAACTATGTAGATGCCGTGCTGGATGAGCTTGTCGGTGAATATCAGTCTGCCTGTGATGAGGCACCTGCAAAAGCAGAGGGTAAAATCCCGATCTGGTGCTGTTGGTGGCAGGGTGAGGAGACAATGCCCGAGCTTGTTAAGCTGTGCCGTGCGCGACTCAAACAGGTCGTGCCGTCGGACAAGGCGGAGCTGCATCTGATCACGCTGGATAATTACAAAGAGTATGTCGAGCTTCCCGCTCATATTATTGAAAAGTTTGAAAACAAGATTATTACTATGACCACCATGTCGGATGTACTTCGCTTTGCGTTGCTGTCGCGCTACGGTGGTTATTGGCTGGATGCAACGGTATTCTTTACGGGGGATATTCCTTCTGAATATTTTTCGGGAGAATTTTATTGCCAACGCATGGCAACGGATGCGCAAAAGGTCAGCCGTGAGGCTTGCAAGGGTAATTGGTGCGGCTTCTCGATGGCAGGACCGAAAGGCAGCACGGCCTTCCGCTTTATGTGCGACGCATTCAGTCATTGGTGGAAACACTATGATACGATTGTGGATTATGTGTTGATCGATTATATGCTGTGGACAGGCTTCCGTAAGGTGCCGGCGATCCACGGGATGATTGACCGCGTGCCCGATAACAATGAAGATATTTTTGCGATGTACGGACGACTCAATGAACCGTACACCCCCGAACTGTATGCGGAATTGACACAGCGCAATGTGATGCACAAATTGACCTACAAAATGGACCTCGTAAAAGAAACCGCAGACGGTCAGATGACGCTGTATGGGTATCTCTGGAAAATGGTAACGGAGGCAGAATGATGGCAATGTTCAGTGTGATCATCCCTGTTTATAACGCGGCACATACCATCGGCAGGTGTGTGGAGAGTATTGTAAAAAGCGGCGGCGACGATGTGCAGATTATTCTCGTCGAGGATTGCTCAAAGGATCAAAGCTGGCAGGTTTGTCAGGCACTGCAAAAGCAGTACAGCACGGTTACAGCGTTTCATAATGAAGTAAACCGCGGCGTATCCTTCACCCGCAATCGCGGCTTGGAAAACGCCATGGGTGAGTACATACTGTTTACGGACAGCGATGATTGGGTGGACGAGGCGTATGTACCGATGTTCCGCCAAGCGGTATCCGATGGAGATACTTTTGCTGTGTGCGGGTATGTCAATCATGATGAAAAGCAAAGCGGTCGTACAGATGAGGTTTTGTGGGGAGAGGGTGACAGCCTGAATGCTGTGCCACTTCGTTCCGAACTGAAGACCTTGCACGAGCGTTGCTTGTTGCAACAATTATGGAACAAAGTGTTTGTCAACGCCGTGATACAAGAACAGCACATCCGCTTTGATGAAAGCATCAGTATCGGTGAGGATACGCGTTTTATTCTGGATTACCTGGAAAAGGGACAAGTGGACAGTGTTCGATTTATTAACCGTCCGCTGTATCACTATATGCGCGATCAGGACGGCTCGCTGATGTTCCGCGTCGGTTATGAAAGCGTGGAAGAACCGCTTAAGAATTTAAGAAAGTTGTACCACTTAATGGGCATGTCTGCTCAGCAAGCGGAGGAAACCGTTGCAAAGGAGCGCCAACGGTTGGTGGAGTCGTATGCGTATCTGATTATGCACAACGCGGGAATGCCTTTGCGTGAGAAAAAGCGTCTGATCCTGGCGCTGGATGCGCAATCGGGAAAGGCGCTGTATCGCCGCAATCGTTGGCTGTTTATTAAAGAACAGCTCAAAAAACGGATAAAATAACGGAGTAGGTTTTTATGATAACGGGCTTTGAGAACACGCACAATATGTACCGCATCGACCGCCCGATGGCGTGTCAGACGGTTTCTCGCGGTATCATTCTTCCGCAAAAGACCGTGGCGGAAGGCCCTATGTGGGGACTTGGCGGCGTTTGTGATGAACATAACTGCTTTGTGGAATTGTCGGCGTATGACGGCGGTTGGGCGACCCACGGCGGTGGGTACGCGTGGGAGAACGAAACATACTGCGAGGAGGATGTTGTCTATTTCGGTATGTTCTTCAATCACTGGGGTCATTTTTTGATTGATCTGTTAGGTCGATTGTGGCCCTTTGCCGATCCGCAAAGTCCCTGCAAAGGATGGAAACTGGCTTATCTCGGTGACGAAGAACCGAGAGGGAATTTTCTTGAGTTTTTCTCTCTTTTAGGGATCAAAAAAGAACAACTGGTGCATATTACAAAGCCCACCCGTTTTCGGAATGTGATGGTTCCGGAGTTTTGCTGCAAATCGTGTGTATGGTACAGCGACGAATATCGCGGGATCTTTGACGCAATGGCGGCACAGGTGGAAAAAGAAGGTTTTGTTCCGTCGCAGGCGGATAAGATGGAAAAGGTGTACCTGACACGCAGTGCTTTCGGAAAAGCGAAAGGCACCGAATTTGGTGAGGATATGATCGTCCGCTGGATGGAGACAAATGGCTTTTCTGTGCTGGCGCCCGAAACCTTATCTGTCCGCGAGCAGATATATTTGTGGAATCACGCCAAGGAGATTGCATGCCTTGACGGTTCCATTCCCATGAATCTGGCGTTTTGCGGAAATCATGAGTTGAAGCTTTCCGTGTTTCATAAAACACATCTCGAACACCTGAATCTGGAACTGTATTTGCTGATGCGCCCGTGTGATGTCACACTGTTGGATGTGTGGTACGAGCCGTTTAAAAAATATCCGAAAAACATCGGCGCCGGTCCGTTTATATTCCATTTAGGGGACGATGCCAAGGCGTATTCTGCACAACGCGGCTGGGTGTTTCCGTTCACGGATTCACAGTTGGAAAAGAAGAAAGCGGCAAATATTGCTCGGATGGTTTGGTGTATTATCAATATCAAAGGAAGAGTGCGCGGACTGCTGTCCCGTTTGATGCCGACCTCGTTGAAAAGATGGTTGCGGAGGATCAGAGGTTATGGAGAAGTATAAAGTCAGCATCGTGTTGCCTGTTTATAATATTGTCCGCTGGCTCAACCCCTGCATGGAATCGTTGGTTGCTCAGCGATATACCAACATCGAAATCCTGTTGGGAGATGACGGGTCAACCGACGGCTCGGCGGAGCTGTGCGATGAATGGGCGCAAAAAGACAGCCGTGTGCGTGTCATTCACAAAACAAACGGCGGCGCCGCCAGCGCAAGAAATGCTTGCTTGGATCAGCTGAGCGGTGATCTGGTCTGCTTTGTGGACAGCGATGATGTTGTGGATAAAGACTATGTTGCGCATCTGGTGGAAACATTGGAGTGCGCGGGCGCGGATATTGCTGTGTGCGGGTTTTCATATCTTAGAAAAAGCGGAACACAACCGATTGTTACGGATACACCGAACGGTGTTTACAGCGGTACAGAGTTTTTGGTGCGCTTTATACACGATTGGTCGTGTTCCTTGCTTTGGAACAAGATATATCGCCGCGAGGTGATCGGAAATATTCGTATGGATGAAGGTCACCGCATAGATGATGAGTTCTTTACTTATCAAGTGGTGATGAACAGCCGGACGGTTGCCGTGACAGACAGATGCTTGTATCATTACCGTTTGCGCGCGTCCAGTGTTATGCAGAAGCTGGATGCGGTCAAAGAAAAAGTGATGCTCGATCGCGTGGAATATGTCATTACCCGTTATAAAAATGTAGCGGCGCGATTGCCCGAAATCGAAGAAGCATTCTTTATGGATGCTCTCGATACCATGTCCCGCTATTGGGTTCACAGCAAACAAATGCCCATCGCGCAAAAACAAATTTGCACATGGGCAAAACAGCATATCAAGCGATTGTTGCGCACCGATATGTCGGCGAAACAAAAAGCGGCATACCTTGTAAATTTCTTTTTCAAAGCTCCTGTGGAGTGCGGAGAGAAACCGCCTATTCAGGAAACAGAAGGAGATTTGTTTGAATAAAACAAACACGCCACGGCGATAAGGTGTGATCCTTAACGGAGAAATATATAAAACATCGAGCGGAGGTTGTGGCTATTGTCGCCGACAGCAATTAAAGCTAAGTCCTTCGCAATGTTTTACGCTTGAGGAGGACTCGTTTCTTCATACAACTATGTCTTTATCGCTTTTATGGCGAGTTTTGCATTTGTGCCACAAAAGCATCGGGTCAACCCGACCCCCTTATTACAGGAAAGAAAAAGAGAAGGTTCAGCAAGTGTGCCGAACCTTCTCTTTCTGTTTTTAGTGATATTCTGTGCT
>JAZRTC010000153.1:0-12911 GCA_045651865.1 Acutalibacteraceae bacterium | reverse complement strand
CACGGGCACCACCCCCGCCGCGCCGCCAAGCACGGGAAGATCATCGCTGAGCGACAGCGATGCAGGCGCGTCGAGCCGTGCTAGTTCCGCCGCCTCATCAAACGGCACATAGGCGCTCACTTCGATTGCATCCGCACGGCGGTTGCCGTCCAGCAAACCGCCGCAACGGGAGGTGACCGTCGCATACACCCCGAGGTTAAAGCACGCAAACAGGGCGACGATCAGCAAGACGGACAGCAGTTGTTTTGTCAGCTTCATGCCGTCACCACCGTTCCGAAGCGATGTAATGCACGATGGAGGAATGTTCATACGCATCCACCGTGTACAGAATCATCGCGACCGTGCCGACAACACAAAGCAGTAAGGTCACCGCCAGCACCCACGCATAGACTTTGTTGCTCACAGCCGCCACCTCACATAAAGGAGATGACGGAAAGGTACATCATCGCCATAAACAGAAGCGGCAACACAACAAAAACGATCGCCGCAATCCCCGCGATGAAAAGCGTAATCTCACGCGCTTTGCGCTTTTCGTGTCCTTTCGGCGTTTTTAAACAAACGACCAGACTGACAATAAACCACACGATCGCCGCCAGCGGCACAAGTGCCATAGCGGCTGTACTCAACCAATAGGCCATACGCCATTCCTCCTTTAATCCGTCGTGACGAAATACTCCGACACCACGCCGTCGACGAAATCGATCAGCAACCACGACGCGTCGATGTTATACTTCTCAAATCCCATATAATAAACCAGACGGTTCTCCCGCTTGAAATACGAGGTGTCGGACGGTTTGCCGAGCAAAACATGCACCTCGTTTTCCGTCATACCGACCAGATCGTAACGGTCCAGCAGATTCTCCACCATCCGCACGCGGTTGTCAGGGTCTTCCCGCCATTTCTCGGGAGAGAAGGTCATATCGCGCTGACAGCCGCACAGCAACAGCGCGCAGGCGATCAGCAACGCCAAAAATCGTTTCATAGTGATCTCTCCTTTTACACGATGGCATCGAAGTTGAACTTAAATTCGGGCAAGGGGCGTACATCGTTGACGGCGTTAAGAAGCTGAATGTACTGCGTTTCGGTCAGATACACCGTCCGCGAGCGGGTGAGAAGTCCCGTGTGGAAGTCGATGATCACCTCGTAAATTGCCCATTCCTTGCCAAATGCGTTTTTCTTCACCGTGTACGAGGCATCGTAATCCTCTCGGTCGAGATCCTTCTTGCATATTGCAAACGACTCACAGACCATGGCGATACACGCTTCATCCTTCACACGCGCCCGCGTACAACGACTGTTGTTGTAGAGCTCCGACCATGTATAAAATTCGGGTTCATAATAGCTGTATATCCCCACCGAATAATGGTACGGATCAAACAGCGGCTTTTCCGTAACCAGATCGTATTCTTTCGCATACGCGTCCGGACGGGATTTCCAATTGCCGTTGACATCCCTATATGTGTGTTCCTGATACAGATCGCTGGACCACTCGTTCGACGACAGCGAGATGCTGTTGACATTGTCCGTTGTCGGCACAAAGGATTCAACCGTCATCGGCACGATGCTGTTGATCGTGACCACGCAGACCGCGACGACAACCGCCAGCACGGCAAGCCACGGAATCGCACGCAAAAGCGCTTTTGCCGAACGGGGGATGGTCAGCTCATACACGAAATACACCACCACCGCAAATGTAAAACCCACTACGATGCCGTCTGTGTCGGGATAGTCAAGCGTCAATGTCTGAATGGACGGCAAGCAGCATACGAAGCTGAGCAGGAGGCGGATAAGCGCCTGCGCCACGGGATGAATAGCGGCGTTTCCCGCTGTTTCGCTGGGACGGCGCTTGGCAATGTACAATCCGACCGCCAGAAGCGCCACCGTCAACAGCAATGTCCACAACCACGCCGATCCGTTCAGATAACCGCCGTACAGCAGATTATAGCGCGAGGGGGCCAGCACCGCGTCATCCAGTCGCGGCAACAGCATATCGCCGTCGTATACCGCGCTGAACAGCGTATTTTTGATCAGCAACGGCGCAAACAGCAGGATCGGTGCGGTGAACGCCATCGACACCGTAGTACCGCACAATTGGGTCGCCGTGAAGGTGAGTGCCATCATAAACAGCGATGCCGTCATCGCCGCCGTCGGCACCAACAACATATTGGTGATTTCCAGTTCTTTGAGAACATACGGCTCCAGTATGATGGACACCGTCGAGCCGGCTATGATGATCGCGCACCAGCTCGCCACCGCGGCAAGGACAGACACCGTCAGCGTTGTACGAGTAAAGGGCAACGCGTGATAAAAGTCGCTGTCACAGCGTTTTGCCTGAAAATGAAGACCGATCAGCGTCAGCAGATACGGTGCGACAAACGGTATCGCATACAAAGACGGATGGGCATCGTACAACGTGGTATGATCTCTGAAAGCCACAAACCCGATCAACGACATGGCATCCGCCAAAATGGCAAGCACCAACATCGTCAAGGCAGGCAGGCGCAGGCGGCGCATCGTTTCACGATAGATACCGCGGTCAATCAAACGAGTCTTCATTACGCATCACCTCCGATCAGGGTCGTGAAATCGTAGTTGCGGGCTTGCAATTCATAAGTGAACACTTCCTCAAGCGAAAGCGGGAGAACTTCGAGCAGCAACGGATTCATCGCACGCAGAGCGGCGTCGGTCTCATAGCGGTCGCCCGTGACGATCATCGTGGCGACCTTGCCCTGCTGCTGATAATGCACGAGGTTGAGTCCGTCAAACATTGAGCGGTCAAAGTCTTCGGCAAACGCGATCTGGATCTTGAATGCCGAAGTTTTCAGATCGCTGATATCCTGCTCCATCACGATGCCACCCTGATGCAACAAGGCAAGCTGATCGCACAGATCCTCCAGTTCACGCAGAGAATGCGACACGACAACTGCCGACGCTCCGCGCGATGCGACATCGTCGGCGATGATGCTTTTGACAATGTGGCGCATAATGGGATCCAGACCGTCCATTGTCTCGTCAAACAAGATGAGCTTCGGGCGCACGGCAAGTGCGAGCGCAGTCGCCGTCAGGCGGCGCATACCCTTGGAAAACGCCTGCACGGGCTTTTTGGCAGGCAGATGAAACTGCCCTAAAAGCTCGTGGTAACGCGCGCTGTCAAACGACGGGTACATCGAGCGGTAGAGCTTTTCCATCCGCTCGGGGGTTGCGCCGTGCAGGAAGAAAAGATCATCGGGCACCAGCACAAATTGCCTCTTTGCTGCGGGGTTTTCGTAGATCGGCTGACCGTCAAAGGTCACCTCGCCCTCGTCTGCACGGTAGATGCCGCAGACGGTGCGTAAAAAGGTGGATTTGCCCGCGCCGTTAGAGCCGACAAGGCCGTAAATACAGCCGTCGGGTACGGTGAGCGACACGCTGTCAAGCGCGGTGAATTTGCCAAAACGCTTGGTAAGATCGGTAGCTTTCAACATCCGACATCACTCCTTTCGGTATACACGGTATCGAGAATGGCTGTCAGTTCCTCTTTTGGGAGTCCTGCCAGCTTAAGATCTTTGACAAAATCCGCAAAAGCGGTCAGCCGCTCGCGGTTGTGGTTTTGCAGTACCGCCACCGCATCGGGTGCTACAAAGCACCCCTTGCCCGGAACGGCACACAGCACGCCTTTTTGTATCAGGTCGGTGTAGGCTTTTTGCACGGTGTTGGGATTGACCGACAGCTCACACGACAGTGCGCGCACCGACGGCAGCTGGTCGCCCGCCGATAAGACGCCGACCAGCACGAGCTTTTCCACCTGTTCACAAAGCTGCTCGTAAATCGGGACACGGGACATCACATCGAGAACAAACACACGACCACTCCTTTCTGTTTTAACTGTACTAGTTCAACTAGTACAGTTTGAGTATAACACGGTTTTTTTCGATTGTCAAGGACATTTTTGATCGTTTTAAAAACTCTTCATCGTAAAAAAACGGACCATCGTCCCCGATGATCCGTTTCATGTAAAATTTCAGCTTGTGCATATTTTGCGGGACGAGGAACCCGTCCCCTACGGTTAACGCAGACCGCGTATCCTCCGAATCAACGCTTTGATCCACGCGATCACCGCATTGATGACATTGGAATACCCCCGCCACAACCACGCCAAAACGAGAATACACACAAAAAAGCTAAGAGCAATGCCGATCATTTGCCATACGATCATCGTCTCATTCCCTTCTTGCCTTTTTCGCCGATTGTGGTATACTTGTTATATACAGTATACACGCTTTTGTATTAAAAAGCAAGTTTTTCACCCATATTTTTTAAAGCGGGAGGATTTTTATGACACCGATCACCTTTTCCATGCCCGTCACACTCATCCGCAAAGAGGGCGCACTGAAAGACTGCGGCAAGCTTGCATCAGGCTTTGGCAAGCGCTGTCTGATTATGACAAGTGCCTCCGCCGCCGAAAAAAGCCGCGCCTTGTTCGACGCGCTGAACAGTATGAAAGCGGCAGGCGTGGAGGCAACTGTCTTTCCGCTGATTTCCGCCAACCCCACGCTCGCGCAATGCCGCGCGGCGGTGGATGCATTCAAAACGGCAGGAGCACACAGCATCCTTGCCATCGGCGGCGGGTCGGTGATGGATGCCGCCAAGGCAACCGCGTGGCTGTCATTCAACTATGTCTCCGACTATGAAGCATTGTTTGCCGGAGAACTCAGACGCTCGCGATGCCCGCTGATTCTGTGCGGCACCACGGCAGGTACGGGCAGTGAAGTCTCCGCTGTTGCCGTCATCACCGATGATAACGGCAAAAAACGCAGTATCAAGCACAAGGAATGCTTTGCCGATGTTGTGCTTGCCGACCCGCGCTACACCGATTCCATGCCACGCGGTGTCACCGTATCGACGGCACTGGATGCGCTCGCGCACGCGGTGGAGGGCTATCTTAATCCCGCGTGCGACGACATCAGCACGATGTTTGCCGAACAGGCAATCCCGCTTCTTGCAGAGGGATTGCAATACCTTTGTGAGCACGATCTGCCCGACACGGCACTTCGCGACAAGCTGTTTGACGCGTCGCTGTATGCAGGATTTGTACTCAACACCTGTGGCACGGCGTTCCCCCACCCGATGGGGTATGTGCTGACCGAAGAACACGGCATCCCTCACGGACAGGCGTGCGCGGTGTTTATGGGCGAACTGCTCGACTGCGCCAAAGCGGCAACACCCGACCGCGCTGACAGACTGTTTACTCTTTGCGGCGGTGAGGATGTCCTGCGGCATATTCTCACAACCCTTGTGGATGTGACTGTGAAGATGACCCCCGCACAGCTCGACGCGTGCAAGGAACGCTTTGCCGCTCTGCCCCATTTTGCCCGCGTGCCGGGCGGGTTTGACGGCGATCGCGCCGACGCGCTGTGCCGTCGTTTGTTCGGTTAATTTTCCATTTCCTCTTGACAGATAGTTTTAAATATTGTAATATAGTATCGAAAACTAGATAAACAGTTTCGTCATACATATTTCGACATTTGGAGGTACAGGCTTATGTCTTATATCATCACCACGGAATCTACCTGCGATCTGCCCTATTCGTACTATACCGAGCGCGGTATTGCGTGCATCGGTCTTGCTTTTGTTATCGACGATCGGGAATACATTGAGGGCCCTGATCAAGAAATGTCGCTTTCCGAAGTGTACGCCCGTATGCGCAACAAAGAGCGTTGCACAACCAACCAAGCCAACGCTTTCCGCTTCCGCGAGCTGTTTGAGCCGATCCTGAAGAACGGCAACGATATCCTGCACATCGGCTTTTCGAGCGGTCTGTCGGGCACCTATGCCTCGGCGGTGCAAGCGGCAGAAGAACTGCGCGAAGAGTATCCCGAGCGCCACATCGAAATCGTTGACTCGCTGTGCGCCTCGCTCGGTCAGGGACTGCTGGTGCATCACGCGGCGAACAACCGCGACGGCGGGATGAGCCTTGAAGACAATATCGCCTGGCTGGAAGACAATAAGCTCAACCTCTGCCATTGGTTCACGGTGGATGATCTGATGTTCCTGCATCGTGGCGGTCGCGTGGCAAAGACTACGGCTGTCGTCGGTTCTGTTCTCGGCATCAAGCCGATCCTGCATGTAGACAACGAGGGACACCTCATCAATGTCGGCAAGGTGCGCGGTCGTGACGCCTCGCTCAAAGAACTGGTCGCACACATGAAAAACACGATGACGGAAGATCCCGCCACTGCCACCGTGTTTATCAGCCACGGCGATTGCGAAGACGATGCCAAGAAAACCGCCGCCTATGTCAAGGAGATGACGCGTGCTGATGTGCAGATCATCAACTGCCTCGGCTCGGTCATCGGCTCGCACGCAGGCCCCGGCACGATTGCCTTGTTCTTCCTCGGCAGTGAGAGATAACGGCATAAACACAACAACCCGTGAATTTCTAACTTATACTACAATAAAAAGCTCTCCGATTTTTAACAAAATCGGAGAGCTTTTTTATTTCTTACGCTTTCGCATTACAAGGGCGACCACCGTCAGCACGACACCGACGATGAGCAGCCACATCCACAGACCGCCGCTGAGCATGAGCTTGCAATAGCGCTCGGTAAACCACTCAAACGGTGTGTCAATGTAATCCACCGGTTCAATTGTTGCGGTTTGTACAATCAGAAACGGCAAGACAATTGCCGTCGCGATGATCAGGAGTACACCGACAATCAGCAACAGCTTCCACACGCGACTGTTCATTCGTCGCTCTCCCCTTCTTCATACACGCGCGATTGCGCACCGCTTTCGATAAGCGCCGCAATCTTCGTGCCGTCCTCTTTCAGAACCGCGTTACCTTCGTCATCCCACACAACATCAAGAATGTCCGAATGGGTGTATTTCTTGATATCTCTGAGACGGTAGGTGTCGTCATGCGGGATCGTCAGCGACATAAAAGTGAATGCCACGCCGCATCGTTTGGCACGACCCGTTCTGCCGATGCGGTGCAGGTAATACTCATTCTCCTCGGGGATATCGAAGTTGAACACCGCTTCCACATCGTCGACATCGATGCCACGCGCGGCAACATCGGTCGCAATCATAATTTCAAAGTCGCCGCGGCGGTATGCCGCCATCACGCGGTTTCTTTGGGTCTGCGGGATGTCACCGTGCAGGCAATCCACCGAGCGACCCTGACGGCGGAGTTTGAGATCCAGCCAGCGTACTGTCGATTTGGTGTTGCAAAACACCATCACGCGGTGCAGGTCGAGTGTATCGATCAGCTGTGTCAGTTCTTTGACACGGGCATCGCCTTCGGCGTGCATCACAAACTGTGCGATTTTCGGGCGGTTTTCACCCGATGCCGCAACCGTAATCTCCACCGCGTTTTTCTGATACTCCCACGCAACATCCATCACCTCGCGGGACATCGTTGCCGAGAACATCACCACCTGCGTATCGGCAGGGGTCTCGCCGAGAATGCGGCGCACATCTTTGATGAAGCCCATTTTGAGCATCTCATCCGCTTCGTCAAGCACCGCTGTATACACATTGCCGATGTAGGCAGTGCCACGCTTCATGTGATCGAGCAGACGACCGGGCGTCGCCACGACGATATGCGGCTTCTTTTTCAGCGCGTCGAGCTGTTTGCCCATCGGCATACCGCCGTACAGACTGACAATGCGGACATCCGGACGGAACGCCGCCAGATCACGCATCTCCTGCGTAATCTGCACGCACAGCTCACGCGTCGGACACACGACCACTGCCTGAATATCACGGCAGCCCATATCGAGGCATTCCAGAAGCGGAATACCGAACGCGCAGGTTTTGCCCGTGCCTGTCGGCGCTTTGGCAATGATATCATAGCCGTCCATCACCAGCGGAATGGTCTTGCGCTGCACTTCCGTCGGCTGCGTAATGCCCATTTTGGCAAGCGCTTTGTGCGTTGCTTCGGACAAACCGAGTTCTTCAAATGTCATCGGTTCTTTTGCAGTTGCATCCATCATATTTATCTTCCTTTTTAAAACAACCGTCATCCATGTATCTCCTTGCCTCCCCTTAAAGAATAAGGGGAGGTGGGTTCGCCAACGGCGAAGACGGAGGGGATTTGAAAACGATTATCAATATCCAAAATAACCGCCACCCCGTCCCGGGTGGCGGTTATTTTATAATTACTTACCGTCGATTAGTTGCGGCGCGGACGATTGCCACCGTCGCGGTTGCGGCGGGGCGGACGACCGCCTTCATCGCTGCCGTTGTCGTAATCCGCAGGATTGAGACCCTCAAGCTGAATCAGCGCATCGCGGCGGGACAGGTTGATGCGGCCCTGCTCGTCGATCTCGGTGACCTTCACGACCACTTCGTCGCCGACAGCCACAACATCTTCAACCTTCTCCACACGCTTGAGATCCAGCTTGCTGATGTGCACAAGGCCTTCCTTACCGGGCGCGATCTCCACGAACGCACCGAAGGTCATCAGACGGGTCACGCGACCTTTATAGATCGAGCCGACCTCGGGATCCTTCGCGATGGTCTCGATGATGGACAGAGCACGTTGACCGCCCTCAGCATCCACAGCGGTGATGAAGATGGTACCGTCTTCCTGCACATCGACATTGCAGTTGCAGTCAGCGCAGATCTTCTGGATGACTGCGCCGCCCTTGCCGATGACTTCGCGGATCTTATCCACATCAATCTTAGTGGACCACATCTTGGGTGCCCACTTGGAAAGCTCCTCACGGGGAGCGGGGATTGCTTTGAGCATCACTTCGTCAAGGATGTAGTCGCGCGCCTTGTGGGTCTTCGCGAGCGCTTCCTTGATGATCGCGGGAGTCAGGCCGTGCACCTTCAGATCCATCTGGATCGCGGTGATACCCTTCTTCGTACCGCCGACCTTGAAGTCCATATCGCCGAAGAAGTCTTCGACACCCTGGATGTCAACCATGGTCATGAAGCGGTCGCCCTCGGTCACAAGACCGCAGGAGATGCCCGCCACGGGAGCCTTGATCGGCACGCCTGCATCCATCAGTGCGAGCGTCGAGCCGCAGATGGAACCCTGCGAGGTGGAGCCGTTGGAGGACACAACCTCACTGACAAGGCGGATGGTATAGGGGAACTCTTCCAGACTCGGAATCACGGGCAGGAGCGCACGCTCTGCCAGAGCGCCGTGACCGATCTCACGACGGCCGGGGCCGCGGGAGGGTTTGGTCTCGCCCACCGAGTAGGAGGGGAAGTTGTAGTGGTGCATATAACGCTTCTCGGTCTCGTCGTCGATACCGTCGAGAAGCTGAGCATCCTTCGTCGAACCGAGGGTCGCAATGGTCAGCACCTGCGTCTGACCGCGGGTGAACAGACCCGAGCCGTGCACGCGGGGCAGCACGCCGACTTCGGAAGCCAGCGGGCGGATCTCGTCGATGCCGCGGCCGTCCACACGCTTGCCCTCGTCGAGGAGCCAGCGGCGAACCACAAACTTCTGCAGCTTGTACATGCACTCGTCGATCTTTTCGATCTGATCGGCGTACTCTTCGTCAAACTTTGCGTGTACAGCCTCGTAGATGGGCTTGAGATTTGCATCTCTGACGGTCTTGTCGTCAGTATCGAGAGCTACCTTGATGTCCTCGATTGCAAATTCCTTGATAGCCTCGAACATATCGTGATCGGGCTCGTTGGAAGGATAGGAGAACTTCTCCTTGCCGATCTCAGCCTGAATGCCCTTTATAAACTCGATAACTGCCTGGTTTGCCTCGTGGCCTGCCATGATACCTTCAAACATCGTCTCGTCGTCGACCTCGTTCGCGCCTGCCTCGATCATAGCAACCAGATCGGCAGTGGAAGCGACGGTGACATGCATCTCGGAAACCTTCTCCTGCTCAGCGGTGGGGTTGATGACGAACTTGCCGTCAACAAGACCAACCACAACACCCGAGATCGGGCCATCCCACGGAATATCGGAGATGGAGATGCCGATCGAAGCCGCGATCATCGCGGTGGTTTCGGGCGGGCAATCGGGATCCACGGACATCACGGTGCAGACGATGGACACATCATTACGCATATCCTTGGGGAACAACGGACGGATCGGGCGGTCGATCACGCGGGAGGTGAGGATCGCCTTCTCAGAGGGACGGCCCTCACGGCGCTGGAACGAACCGGGGATGCGACCCACGGCGTACAGCTTCTCTTCGTAATCCACGGACATCGGGAAGAAGTCCACGCCGTCACGGGGTTTCGCAGATGCGGTGACAGCGCACAGCACCACGGTTTCACCGTAACGGACGACACACGAGCCGTTGGCAAGCTGTGCCACTTTGCCGGTCTCGACGACCAGCGGACGACCGGCGAGGGTCGTTTCAAACACTTTGTAGGTATCAAAGGTTTCGATCTTGCTCATAGACATAGTAAATTGCCTCCTTTTTATTTTCTTATGAGGCGGCAACGGTATTTTAGCAACAAAGCCGACGCTGCAAGTGCTTGTTTCAGCGCCCGCTTCATCGCTAAAACGGCCGATCGCCGCCCCATATTTTCGCAGTTTGAGGCAGGCGGGATGCTCCCGCCTGCCTCATTGGAACCTTTGCTTATTTACGGATACCCAGCTTCTCGATGATTGCACGATAGCGGTTGATGTCCTTCTTCATCAGGTAATCAAGAAGGCCACGGCGCTGACCGACCATCTTCAGAAGGCCGCGACGGCTGTGGTGATCCTTCGGATGATCCTTCAGGTGAGCGGTCAGGTCGGCAATGCGATAGGTCAGCACAGCGATCTGAACCTCGGGCGAACCGGTGTCGCCTTCGTGGGTAGCGTAAGCGTTGATGATTTCTTGCTTCTTCTCGGGTAACATCATGATAATGTACCACCTTTCTTTTATATTGCCTGAGTCACAGAGCGGGGAAACAAGGCATCCCGTTGCGGGCATACTCCGCCGTCCGTGCGCTCGGCTGTGTCGTGTGTCTCTTGCACACGCGTAGTTAGTATACCACGCGAACTGCCGTTTGTAAAGCACAATTTTTCAAAAAAATTGGCTTGGAAAGAAAAATTTTTGGATTTTTTTAAATTTCTTGCAAATTTCCTCTTGACAAATGCACATTTACCGCCTATAATGTTGACTGTTCTCACGGGAACACCAATCGAAAATGCGCTCGTAGCTCAGCTGGATAGAGTGTTTGACTACGAATCAAAAGGTCAGGGGTTCGAATCCCTTCGGGCGCGCCAACGAGGAAGCCTCGTCTCGCAAGAGGCGGGGCTTCTTCGCTTCTAAAGCATTGTGCTGCGGCAGGCACGTCGTTACCGTCCTGCCACAGAGGCAATACCTTAGCATCACCTTATTTTAAAAATCAAAAATTTCTCGTCGTAACTCTGACACCCGACCGTTTCCTGCGTCCGGTTCTTCTCAACCTTAGGCGCGTTTTTGAAACTGCGTTTTTCAAAAGAGGATACAGTCTCTACTCCAAGACCGTGCTATGCACGGCAGGCACGCTCGCTCATTGTTCCTGCAATGAGGTCGTCGCATACTGTCTATCGTCTTGGTAATAACGGGTCGCGACTCCGTCTGGTCTGGATGTCACTCGACATTCACTTTGTATATATTCGTCGTTGCAACCGACGGATATAGCAAATAAAAAAGCCTGTTCGATGCAAAAACATCAAAAACAGGCTTGAAAACAGACCCAAAGTGTGTTATAATTCGCTCGTGCGAAAAAAGACACATTTGGAAAAAGATACTCTGTCAAATCCCGTCCGATGTTGGAGCATCGTTCGTGGAGATCGGATAAGCGGCGCCAACCGTTTATCGGATCGATGGGGTGTCTTTTTTTGTTACCCCAGTAATTGGATTATAGCCCATATTTTTCCGCTTGTCAAGCGGAAAAATGAGAGCCGATAGGAAGAAAAAACACTCTTAAAAAGCGGAACAGTGTTCCGCTTTTTAATTGTCGTAGACCTCACGGCGATGCCCCACCGTTAAGGCAAGGATCGTCAAGCGATCGTCTTGAATATCTGCGATCAACCGATAATCACCAATGCGATATCGCCATTGTCCGCTACGGTTCGCCGTTAATCCTTTGCCGTGCAACCGAGGATTGGAGCAACCAACCAAATTCTTTTCGATCCACACTTTTATCATACGCTGTGTGTATCGGTCAAGTTTCTTAAACTCCTTGTCGAACCGTGCTGTTGTTGCAACCTCGTATGTCATAGATTAAGCTCCTTCCAAAGCTCGGAGATCGGACGGCTCTTTCTACCACCCTCGACATACTCAGCATAGGCTTCTTCCCCCACGGCAATATCGTATTCATCTTCGATCTTTTCAAAAAGTGCTTTCTTGAATGCTTCGCCCAAAGACAGCGCGTGGAGCTTCGCATAACTTTCGGCAAGGCTTCTTTCTTCCTCAGACAATCGAATCGAGAAACTCATATTATCCGCCCCTTTCTGTAATACATTGTACTACAATGTACACAGTTTGTCAAGTGATATTCGTAAATTAAAGAAAATATTTTAAAGAGGAACACCATTCCGCTTTTATGCTATGTTCAGAGATCCATCGCAATTTCGTCTTGACAAAACGGTACAAGAGCGATAGAATAAACTCAAACCAATATTCAACGGAGCTGCATAACACTCACAAGTTAATTTCATCAAAGCAAATAAAATACAACATAAAAATTTGATATAGAATTGTTAAGAGATAATTGGGATCCCGCGTGGGATCACGGTTATCTCTTTTGATTTACCCGGGATTATCCCCAACAATCACTACCGCCGTCGCAAAAGCGGAACACTCTTCCGCTTTTCGAATACATTATTTTACTCAAGGAGGAAATGGTTATGTCAACGAACTACGGAACGGTGATCCACTATTGGAACGGTATGGTGGTATGTGAGGATGTATGGGGCGACCTGTACTATGTGGAGATGCCAGGGGAATACGCCGCGCTTGGCAGTGCAATCG
>JAZRTC010000152.1:0-3751 GCA_045651865.1 Acutalibacteraceae bacterium | reverse complement strand
AAATACCCATGCCACTGCGCCTGCGACGGTGCCGATGTTCTGCACACCGAGGTAGATGAGGATACAGACAGCAGCGATTCCGAGAATCCATTTGCCATAGGCTTTTTGGTCATGTTGTGCATTCATAGATCAGGTTCCTTCCTTTTGGCTCGTGACCGTTTTTTCAATGTGGTCACACAAATCGGTTGTTGAACGGCTGTTGATAAAGGTGTGCTGTGCGTGCCGCATATGCAGGATTGCTTCGTCATTTTCCAGTGATTTCAGCGCCGCAAGCAGGTCGGTCTCGGGATCATTTACCGCCACACACATACCGTGTTTTTCAAAAAAATGAATGTTATAGGTCTCGCAACCGGGGATCGGCGGCATCAGGATCATCGGAGTACCGCTAACGGCAGCCTCGGTGGTGGACAGGCCACCCGGTTTTGTAATGAACACATCGCTTGCTTTCATAAAAAGCGGCATTTTATCGGTTCTGCCGATGATGTGAATCTGCTTGTGACCGGCATAATTCTGTCGGAGCTTTTCATACAGGCGCTCGTTACTGCCGCAAATGACGATAAGATGTTTTTGTGCATCTTCTTCAAGATAGCTGACCAGTGCGGCAATAGAGCCGGACATAGAGCTTGCGCCGATACTGCCGCCCGAAAGCAGGATATAACGGGCATCCGTGGGAAGTCCCAGCTCTTTGCACGCCGTCTCTTTGGAGATGGCATGACCGAATTCGCATTTTACAGGAATACCCAGCGGCAACAGTTTGCGCGCAAGGATTCCCGATTCTACAAACATATACTCCAGCTCTTTAGACGGTGTCACAACAAAATCACAGTCCGCCTCCCGTGAGAACGGGTGACAGGTGTAGTCAGTCGTCACCAGATAGCTTGTAGGAATGGTTACTTTTCGTTCCTGCAAGGCAGTCAGCATATGAGCGGGGAAAATATGCGTCATGACGATGGCATCAAAGTTGTGCGTAGTAAGCAGTTTTTTCAGCGCATGCGTACACAGGCTGTTGGCAAGATACACCGCTGAATGTCCCGGGATATTGTTGCTGACACTTTCGCTGAGTGAGTACATCGCACCGAACGCTTTGGGAGCATATTGCACCGTCTTGATATAGGCGTTGTTGACAACTTTGGCAGCGGTTTGCCCGACCAGTGCAAACGCATCCTCAAAGACAACGGTGTGACCGCGTCGTTTGAGTTCGTCTGCAACAGCCATGCCGGCGGTGTTGTGTCCGCCGCCCGTGCCACAGGATAAAATCAATATAGTCATAAAACACATCCTCTTTTGGCAGGAGGTATTATCCGGTCATACACTTACAGTTTACCGCAAATGACAGGGATTTTCAAGGAGGTTTTGCCAATTTTATCTGTCTTAAAAGAAAATTCATAATAGCGGCTGAACTTTCCGGTGCTTTCCGGCATATCGTGATAGGGGGGATTGTTTTTTTGGAAAGGAGGCATTCGTATGCAGAA
This sequence comes from Acutalibacteraceae bacterium, assembly GCA_045651865.1. Taxonomy (GTDB): domain Bacteria; phylum Bacillota; class Clostridia; order Oscillospirales; family Acutalibacteraceae; genus RGIG1959. The sequence goes on along the minus strand of JAZRTC010000152.1, from coordinate 2,279 downwards.
TGTATATGCGGTCGGATCGGTCACCAATGCAATGCGCGGCAAACAATTGCTTGAAAAACGCGGCGTGCGGGCATATATCCGAAAAATACACGCCGACCGCACACACGGATGTGGCTACGGTCTGTTGGTAATGCGCACCGATGTTCCGGTTGCTTCGCTGTTGAAAGCGGGCGGCGTAACGGTGCTGGATATACGGGAGAGTGAGGAACTGTGATCTATTTTGACCACGCCGCCACTTCTTATCCGAAGCTGCCGTCCGTGCTGATGGCACACCGTCGTGCAACGGTGTGTTATGGTGCCAATCCCGGTCGCGGAGGCTATCCGATGGCAATGGCATCCACACAGCAGCTGTATTTGTGCCGCGAACGGGCGGCAGTGCTTTTCGGTCTGCCCGACCCGCGACGGGTAGTGCTGATGCCGGGCTGTACAATGGCATTGAACACCGTGATCAAAAGTTTGCTGGCAAACGGCGGTCGTGCGGTGATTTCGGGTCTGGAACACAACGCCGTTGTCAGACCGCTCCACGCATTGTCGCCGTTTTGTCCTTGTTATGATATTGTTCCCGTTGAGGCAGATGATGATGCAACCGTACAGGCGTTCCGTCGCGCGATCACACCGCGCACAAAGGTGATCGTTTGCAGTTGGGCATCCAATGTGACGGGCGTTGTATTGCCTGTCGCTCGTCTGGCGGCACTTGCACACGAACACGGAATTCCGATTGTTGTGGATGGGGCACAGGGGGCAGGACATCTGCCGATCAATATGGAGCAGGATGGTATCGATTATCTGTGCGTCGCCGGTCACAAGGGACTTCTGGGCACAATGGGAACGGGCATGTTGCTTTGCCGTGACGATCAGACACTCCGTCCGCTTGTTGAGGGCGGCACGGGTAGTTATTCGCTGTCCCGTGAGCAACCTGCCGATCTTCCCGAACGGCTGGAGAGCGGCACGCCGAATGTCGCGGGAATCTGTGCGCTTCGGGCGGGAATGGAGCATTTGCTGGCGGTCGGACTTGAGCGTGTTGCGGCGTATGAACACGCGCTGAGCAATACACTGTATGAGGGGTTGCAGATTACACCTCGTGTGCGGTTGTGTTCACCGCCGCCGCGGATCGGACACACTGTACCCGTCATCTCGTTCACGGTGGAGGGAACAGATCCGCAGGAGATCGGTGACCGTCTGGCGCAGGTCGGCGTTGCGGTGCGTTGCGGCTTGCACTGCGCACCGCTGGCGCATCAGTCGCTCGGCACACTTCCGTCGGGAACGGTGCGCTGTTCGCTTGGGATCACCAATACGGTGGCGCAGATCAATACAATGTTGAAACTTTTAAAAAAAATCCTTTGAATCCCATTGCTTTTTACAGGCGGTGTATGCTAGAATATAGTTGTATAATTGTATTCTGGCATACATGGGGTGAGAAGCGTGATTGAGACAATGCGAATGTTTCTGATGGATATCTGGACAAGGTTGTCGGTCTTTTTCACAAATTTTAATATTATTACAACAGCAATCGATATTCTGGTAGTTGCGGCGGTAATTTTCAGCCTGATCAAACTGGTGCGGGATTCGCGTGCCGAACAGCTGATCAAGGGTCTTGTCCTGATGGGACTTGCCTATCTGGTGGCGGTATTGCTGCAACTTCAGACGCTCACCTATCTGATGGGGATTCTGTTTGATAACGCGCTGATTCTGATTGTGGTTGTCTTTCAGCCGGAGATCCGCCGCGCGCTTGAGCATTTCGGTCACTCCAGCCTGACAAGATCCATTGCCGCTCTCGGGCGAAGCACGGAGCAAGAGGAACTGATTTCGGGTCGCAAGGCGGCCATCTCCGCGGTTTGCGGTCCAGTGGAACAGCTCCAACGCCAACGAATGGGCGCGCTGATTGTGTTTGAGCGCCACACGAAACTCGGTGAGATCATTGCATCGGGCACGGCGATCGATGCCGACCCCTCCGTGGAACTCATCGGCAATGTCTTTTTCAACAAAGCGCCGCTTCATGACGGTGCCATGATTATCCGTGACGGTCGTGTCTGTGCGGCTGGTTGCATTTTGCCGCTGACAACGCATCACAGCCTGTCCAGTTCGCTTGGCACGCGTCACCGCGCCGCAGTCGGTATGAGTGAAAATTCCGATGCGCTTGTGGTGGTCGTGTCCGAGGAAACCTCGGCGATTTCGCTTGCGCAGGGCGGCGAGCTGACACGGGATTATACACCGAAAACCCTCCAGATCGCGCTGGAAAACGGTATGCTCAGTGATATCGCCGATGAAGAACAGCGCGG
>JAZRTC010000151.1:0-9220 GCA_045651865.1 Acutalibacteraceae bacterium | reverse complement strand
GTTCATTTTCGGGGAGCACACCCAGGAAAAAGTCCTTGAGAGAAATCTCAAGGACTTTTTAGTTATATTTGCCTTACGGCGAGTGATATTGCTTCGCAGTGAGATATTCGCTTCGCGAGTTTTGGAGGCGAATATAATATCACTTTTGCGATAGCAAAAATATCACTATGCCGTAAGGCATAATATCACTCTGTGCGAAGCACAGAATATCACTAAAACCTTGCTCCTTCGTCGCTTTTATGCTATAATAAATTAAAGGGTGTGATTATATGAAGAAGGTTTTAATTGGTATTTTGTCTATATATTATTTGCTTATTTTTATTTTATGTTTGGAATCTTTGATTTCCAGTGGAACAGACAGAAATTTTGGAACACTTTGGCTTGTGCCTGCATTTGCCGCTGTTTTAGTGCATATTATTTTTTTCTTCAAAAAAAGTCAGTCGTTTAAATCCGGAATTACTATCGCAATTTGTGACGTATTGTTTTTTGTATCCCCATGTTTGATCTTTGGGTTTTCTATAATGGCGGATATTTATGCGGTTCTTATGTGGATAGTTCCATTAATTTGTTCAGTTATATTGGGAATTTTTATAATAGAAGAAAAGAAGCAAACAGATGAAAAACAATAAAAAAATCCTCGGTTTTTGACCAGTTCTTTTTCGGACACGAATGACAAAAAGAAAAATCCGTTCTCGAAAGAGGACGGATTTTTTGTTTGTATTATTCACTATTCATTATTCATTTTTCATCATTCGTTAAAGAACGGATTTTCAAATGAATAATGAAGTCGCCGTTGGCTGATGAATAGGTATTGCCTCTCTGACGGAATTGTGCGTGTTTGCAGGGGTCGATACCGCAGCCAACATCACGACAAATCAAAATAAAGGGCGCGAATGAATCCATGCCCTGCAAACCTAACATATGCAAACAGGACTGCCTTTTTGACAGTCCTGTTTTGTTTTTATGCCCGTTACACCGTGCCTGTGACGGTGAGGATTGCCTCGCCGGGGGTAGCGGTCCAGACACCGGTCACGGGATCCTGCGTGAAGGTCGCGGCAGGAACGGTGATCTCCCCTGCCACGGTCGCAAATTCACCCGTTGCCTCGTTATAGGTGTAGTTCTCAGGCTCCGACCACACCGCGCCGTTGTAGGTGACGGTGATGTCACTGAGGATCGGATCAAAGGTATCGGTGACCACGATCGCATCGGCGGCGGTCGCCGCGGTGTTGCCGTTGTTCTGAATGACAAAGGTGTAGGTCAGCTCGCCGTTTTCGGAAACGGTTGTCGGGCTGAGGGACTTGGTGATCGTGAGATCGGGTTCCCGCGCGGCGGTGATCGTCTCGGATGCCTCGACAGGTGTGACACTGCCACCGACGGTGACGGTGTTGGTGATCTCACCCGTGCCGACGGGAGCGGCAAGGCTGTTTACGCGCACCGTGTATAAGACGGTGGTGACACCGTCGGCGGGAACGGTGATCCCGCTGATGACAAGGGGCGGGCCTGCGGTCACGGTGGGGGTCGCTTGCAGGACACCGTTTGCAAACACCTTGACCGAGCCTTCGATATAGTCAAGCGGCACGAGCGTCTGCCCGCCGAACGCGTACGCGCCCAGATCATCGGTCACCCTTACACCTGTCAGTGCCCTTGCGCCTGTGTTCATCAGCTTCCCAGCATAGGTGATCTCTTCACCCTGCGTATACTCATCGACAACTGCCGTTTTGCTGACAGTCAGCACCTCGACGAGCTCGCCCGTCGTGATATTGGAGTTGACCGTGCCGCCGCTGTAAGACAGCGTCGCCTGATTGAAAAAGGTTGCCATCGTATTCCTCCTTTTTTGCATTTTCAAGTGCACGGGGTATTGCCCCGTCAATGTCATCGTATGCAGAACACCGCCTGTCGGTGACACCTGTTGACAAATTCCGACAAATATAGTAAAATATAATCACCAATTTTAAGGAGGATTGTCTTATGCCGAAAACAAACTATGGAATGCTCAAACTTATCCTGCTGTCGATGATCACCTTTGGTATCTACGGTCTGGTCGTATTTTCCAATATGTCCACCGATATCAATGTGATCGCCTCGAAATATGATGGCAAAAAGACGATGCACTATTGCCTGCTCGTCTTCATCTTCTCGTGGCTGACCTTCGGCATTGCCCCGATTGTGTGGTATCACCGCATTTCGGCGCGTATCGGTAAGGAACTGACCCGCCGCGGCATCTCCTATCGCTTCGGCGCCGGCTCGTTCTGGGGCTGGACTCTGCTCGGCTCGTTTATCGTTGTGGGTCCCTTTGTGTACCTGCACAAGCTGTGCAAGGCCATGAACTTGCTCGGCGAGGACTACAAAGTCAACGGCTGATATCCCTTGTAAAAAAGGACGGTTGCTTTTTAAAGCAACCGTCCTTTTTTTATGCTTTCTTTTTCTTCTTTTTGAACACGCGGTGATAGCCGAGCGGATATGCCACTGCGCAGGTCACGGGAAGCACCAGACAAAGCAGGAAGAGCAGCGCCATCTGCACGCCCGTGATTGCCGTCGCGGGATAGACATCCGTGGGCATAATCGCCAGCACGAGCGGCGTGAACACGGGATTGAGCATGCGGTACACGCCCTGCACGCTGTCCGCCGCAAAGATGCCGAGCTTGCCCAGAACAAGAAGTCCGTACAGGACAAGTGACGGGATTGCCGCGATCACGCCGATCCACAGTCCGCGAAGCGGTGTTGCCTTGCGGTCGTGATGCTTGACAAGATTGCGGTCGCGGTCGCCCTCTGCCCACACATAGTAGCCGCACAGTGCCACAAGCACAAACAGCATCAACCCTTGCGTGAGCACCTTCGCACCCACCATCAATGCCGCGCACACCGCGTTTTTCGGCCCCATTACCGTCTCGCCCGAAAAGCGGCTGTCGTCCTTGACGATCAACTCCTCGGGATCCATTGCGGTGAATTCCTCCCAGGTCATCTCCTGCACCAGCACCTGCTCGCCGTCCACGACTTCATACACGCGGTAGGCAACAGGAGTCTGCAATGCGCCGTTTATCAGAAGGGTCATGGAGAAATAGAGAAACAGCGCCATAATGCCCGCAAGCACACTGTAACCAAAGATCTTCAGTCCCATCACGGGTGTAGAAGACCCTTCGTGTTCATAGGATTGCTTTTGCAGTTTCATCCTTCACCCTCCGCAAGACCCATGGCCTCAAGAATCGCGTTCGCCATCATCGCGTGGCCGTCGGCATTCGGGTGAACACCGTCACCAAGTGTCTCGAGAATGGCATCGCCGTAAATCGCCTGATGCTCCACATACACACCGCCCGTTTCCTCGGCAAGACGCTTGAGCTGTGCCTTGACTTTGGAGACGCGGGGTGTGCGCAGCTGTGCGAGCTTGTCGCCGCCGCTCTTATCCCACACACAATCGCTGACGATCAGCTTGGTGCCGTTTTCGTTCACCTTTTCAATGAGATAATCGATCTTTTCGGCGAACACATCCATATCGGTCGTAAAATACGCATCGTTATAGCCGATGGCGAAGATCAGCGTGCCCGACTTGGTTGCCATATCGAGGAACTTTTCATCCAGTCCCGTCATATTGCCGTCGGAAGCTTTGCCGGTGCCTGCCAGCTGAAGACCGCTGTTGGCATAGTTGCTCACGACCACGCCGTCGGGTTTGTTGTAATAGCCGATACCCGTGAAGATAACCTCTTTGTCGGAGGTGGCTTTCAGGATGATCTTGTTGTCCTCGGGCAGTTCGATCGGCTCGGTGCGGGAATAACCTTCACCCTTGGACGCGTCGACATCCATCAGCATCTCGCCTGCCGAGTCGTACACCTCAAAGGTGCCGTAATCCGCACCCGCTTCGTAATAGACATAGAAATATTTGTAATGCTCTTTTGCTGTGAAGGTGAGCGTTGCGTCCTTGACACTGCTGCCAAGACCTTTGGTGCCAAGCAGTTCGGCGGTGCGGTATTCCGTCCAGCCTTTGCCTGCGTCACCGCGGTTTTTGAAGCCTTCCTCGGTCTCGGGGAATTCGTGAAGCTCATAACTCTTGGTTTGTCCCCACAGCGTACCCTCCACGGAGGTGAAGCCGTAGTTGTTGTCACCCGTCAGCTCGTTGATGCGAGCTTTGACAAGTGCGACCCAGCCTTTTTCGTGAATATCCACCGATGCCGCGCCGTGCGAGATGCTGTCGCCGAGCACCGTGATCGAATGTTCACCGAACACATCGGTCGCCGTGACATCCACCGTATCGGTGTTGACCGCTTCATAGGACGGCTTTTCGCCGCATCCCGCAAAGGCGGTCATCAGCACGACACACGCAATGCCGATTGCTAAAAACCGTTTCATATCAGGTCCACTCCTCTGTCCAGGTCAGTCCCATCGCCGACACAACATTTTTCGCCACAAGACGCATGCCGTCCGACGAGGGGTGAATGCCGTCACCCTTGGTATTCAGATCGTTCAGGATCGCATCGCCGAGCAATTCGGGTTGGTTGATGTAGATACCACCCGTTTCGCGGGCAAAGCGGCGAAGCTCACTTCTGACAAGCGTCTGCGCCTGCAGGATCTTGCCTGCCGCATCAAAGTCCTGATGCCAGGTCACATCGTTGACGATGACCTGCGTGCCATTTGCCTTGCACAGCTTGATGAGGTAGTTGATCTTCGCTGTGAATTCGCCGGCAAGCACCTGACTGCTGAAGGATGCCGTATCGTTGTAGCCGAGCGCAAAGATCAGCGTATCCGACTTTGCCACCTGCTCAAGCACCTTGTCGCTGGTTTTAATGAGGCTGAGTCCGCCACGGGTAAAGCTGTTGAAGGTAATGCCGTTGTCGGTGATATCCTTATAATAGCCGATGCCCGTAATGGACACGGGTGCGTTCGAGCCGTCGTGGCACAGGATGATCTTGGGCAGACCGTTTGCATCCTTCGGGCAATCGCTCAGGCGATAAAACGCCGTGCGCGTGGTGTATTCCGACGAGTCGGCACTTGCCGTCTGAATGATCGCTTTGGAGCCGTTGATATCCGCGACCTCGCCGTTTTTACCGTCCGCAACCACAAAGCCGCCCGCATTGGGTTCAACATGGTAATACACGCAGAAATAATCATACTTCTTCGCGTACGCCTGACGCAAGGTGTAAGTCACCGTCGACCACGGGGTCGAGGAAATCATCGCCACCGACATCAGACGCGTGCCTTTGTCGATGTTGTCGCAATTCCAATGCGAGGTGCCGTTCGCAAAGGTGCTGAGCGTCGGCCACGAATGCAGCTCGAACGCATGGTTGTTCGGCTGCCAATGCCCTGCGTACGCGGAGGTGAAACCGTAGTTGAGGTTGCCGCCGTTGGCTGCCTGCACGGCTTTTTTAACATAGCTGACATAGCTGGTCTCGGGGAGCGGGTCGGATGCGCCGACACCGAAGGAAATGCTGTCACCCAGAAGCGTGATGGCACGCTCACCCCAATAGTTTTCGCCCGTGGGGTTGGCATAATTCACAGCGCTCACAGCTCCGCCTCCTAATACATTTTTGAGCAAGATGCGGGCATCGGCGGTATCGATCGCTTCATCCACCGTGTAATCGCCCCACCAGATTTGTTGTTGTGTAAATCTCTCGCCCTTCAGCATCGCTTTGAGCATCACACGGGCATCCGTTGTGTTGATCGTACCGTCGCTGTTCATATCACCCTTGCCTCCGGCAAGTGCCGTCATCGGCACTGCGGCAAGCAGGATGCACACGATCATACACATGGCAAGCAGTTTTTTCATAGTATCACTCCTGAACAAAATCGTTCCTGTCGCCGCAAAAAGCGGCGGGATGGCAACCGCCCGCAGGCGGTATGCCGTTTTCGGTATTTTTGAGGCTATAAAGAAAGTAGGGGCGGCTATTAGCCGCCCGCGGCGCAGAGATCTGCGCGCCCTACAATCACTCCCAAAAGGAGATGGTTTATAAATCAGGTCCAGCTCTCGGTCCATTCAAGACCCAAGGCTTCGACGAGCGTCTTTGCCATCATCTTCTGACCGTTCGAACCGGGATGGACGCCGTCGCCGTTGGGTGCCCAGATCTGCTCCCACAGCGCGTCGCCGTGAATCTTGATCTGCTCCACATAAATGCCCTTCGTCTCTCTGGCAAGACGGCGAAGCTCGGAATGTACGAACGCAATGTTCGACTTTGCGGGTTCGGTCTGCATATCGGGCCAGGTGGTGTTGTTGACAATCACATTGGTGCCGTTTTTGTTGCACAGGTCAATCATAAAGTCGATACGCTCCGTGAAATACGCCTTACTGAAGCTTTCGTCGGGCATATTGCCGTAGTGTGCGTCATTGTAGCCGAGCGAGAAGACCAGCGTATCGGCAGAAGCCGCCTGACGAAGCACCGTGTCGCTCAGGTAGCAGAAACGCATACCGCCGCGGGTGAAGTTGTTGAAGGTGACATAGCCGTCGGCGTTGTTCGCCTGGGGCAGTTCCTTATAATAACCGATACCCGTGATCACAACGGGAAGCGTATCGCCGTTGTGGCAGATGATGATCTTCGGGATGCCGTTTTCGTCCTTCGGGCAATCGGACAGTTTGAAGAACTTTGTGCGTTTGGTTTCTTCTACGGTATTGTCGGTCGAGATGTAGGCGCCTTCCGTACCGTCCGCATAGGGAACCTCGCCGCCAGCACCGTCGGCAAGCGCAAACGAGCCGTTGCCGGGCTGGGTGTGATAATACACGCAGAAATACTTGTAGCTGTTCGCGTATTGCGGGCGAAGCTTGTAAGTAATGGTCGCCCACGGTGTCCACGACATCATCGCAACAGAGGTCAGACGCGTGCCGCTGTCCGTATTCCATCCCGAAGGCAGATCTTCCTTGTCACAGACCCATGCGTTTTTGCCGTCCGCCGTTTTGGAGCGTTCGGGCCACATATGGATTTCATCCGCACGGTTGGAAGACCAGCTTGTCGGATACGCCGAGGTGAAGCCGTAGTTCAGCTTGCCGCCGTTTGCCTTCTGCACAGCCTTTTTCAGGTAACCTGCATAGGTGTTTTCGGGAAGCGGATCGTCCGCTTTGGCACCGAACGAGATACTGTCGCCCAGAACAGCGATGGAGTTTTCACCCCAGTAATCCTCACCCGTGGGGTTGGCATAGTTGACAGCGCTTGTGCCTGCGGTATCCAGAAGATCGGTGAGCATCATACGCACATCGCCCGTGGTAATCGCATCATCGATGTCGTAATCACCCCAGAAAATCTGCTGTTGGCTCGGTTTCTTGCCGGCCAGCAGATCCTTAAGCATCTTACGCGCATCGAGGGTATTGAGCGTTTTGTCGCCGTTGTAGTCGCCCTTGCCTGCGGCAAGCGCCGTCATCGGCACGGATGCAAACAGCATCGCCACGACGGACATAACCGCCAGAATTGCCAGAATTTGTTTCATCGTTCTCTCTCCTCTGCTTTTATGGAACTTACGCGAGAAAATATGGGCAACTGTCAGCCGCCCGCGGCACACAATCGTCTGTGCGCCCTGCAAACACTCCCCCAAAACGGAGACGGTTTACAAATCAGGTCCAATCTTCGGTCCATTCAAGACCCATGGCTTCGACAATCGCCTTTGCGATCATCTTATGGCCGGCATGGTTCGGGTGAATGTTGTCACCCGTGGTCATCGAGCTGTTAGCGCCGATCTCTTGCTTGTTGTTGATCGAATCGATGATCGCGTCACCCCAGATAGCTTGCTGGTCAACAAGGATGCCGCCCGTCTCGCGTGCAAAACGCTTCAGCTCGCTCTTGACGATCGCGTGTGCGCTTGCCTGCGATTCCGCCCAATTTGCCGACAACACGGGGTTGTTCCAGACATAGTCATTGACGATAACCTTGGTACCCTTTTCGTTGCAAAGACGGATAAGGGTATCAATCTTCGCCGCGAACTCGCCCTGGTTGACGCGCTTGTGGTTGAAGTTGAAGTCGTTGAAGCCCAGACCCATGATGAAGGTATCTGCCGAAGTCGCCTTATCAAGCACATCGTCGGAAAGGTTGATCAGGCTGATACCGCCGCGGGTGAAGCTGTTGAAAGTCACATAGCCGTCAGCATTGTCCGCTTTGGGCAACTCTTTGTAGTAGCCGATACCCGTGATGGTAACAGGCTGACCTTCACGGCCGTCGTGGCAAATGGTGATCTGCGGCGAACCGTTGGAATCCTTCTTGCAGCCCGCCAGCGGGTAGAACGCCGTGCGCTTGGTGGTGGAACTGCCGTCGGTGGAAGCGGTAGCCACATAGTTCTTGCTGCCGTTGACATCCGCGACCTCGCCGCCGTTGCCGTCCGCAACACAGAAATATGCACCATTGGGCTCACACTGATAATACACACAGAAATACTTGTATTCGTTGACATACGCCTTACGAAGCTTGTAGGTGATGGTCGACCAAGCGGTGGTCGAGGTCATACCGATCGAGGTCAGGCGATTGCCGTCATCGTTATCGTCGCAGTTCCACGCCGTGGTGCCATCCGACTTATTGGAGCGGGCGGGCCAGTAGTGGATCTCTTCCGAACGACCGACACCCGGCCATGCCGTGGTGTATGCCGAGGTAAAGCCGTAGTTCATCTTGCCGTCGTTTGCCGCCTGCACAGCCTTTTTGACAAAGCTGACATAGCTGCGCTCGGGGATGCCGCCGGTCATATTGTACAACGAAGAGGACGATCCGTCGCTCGTAGCATCATTCGAGGTGCCGACGCCGAACGAGATACTGTCACCCAGCACATTGACGGAGTTTTCACCCCAGTAATCCTCACCCGTGGGCTTGGCATAATCAATTGCCGGGGAACCTACCGTATCGAGAAGTTCGGTGAGCATCGCACGCACATCGTTCGTGCCGATCGCGCCGTCGATATCGTAGTCGCCCCACCAGACCTGCTGGTTGGTCATTTTTGTGTCGTTGAGCAGACCCTTGAGCATTGCACGCGCATCAAGGGTATTGAGGCGACCGTCATTGTTGTAGTCGCCCTTGCCCGCGGCAAGCGCTGTCATCGGCACGGATGCAAACAGCATCGCCGCCACGGCAAGCGTCATCAAAATTGCCAGGATTCGTTTCATGGTTCTCTCTCCTTTATTTCATGGGGTCGCTTACGCGAGACCCATTGCTTCCAGAATTGCCTGTGCCATCAACTTGTGACCGCCGTTGAGGGGATGCACGCCGTCGTTCGCGTTGACATAGGTCATCAGTTCGTTGCCCCAGCGGGCTTCCTGATCAATGTAGAT
>JAZRTC010000150.1:0-2405 GCA_045651865.1 Acutalibacteraceae bacterium | reverse complement strand
AGGCCGCCGCCATCGTGCTGGAAGCGGCCGTTAAGGCGGGAGCGCCTGCGGGTATCATTGACTGGATCGACGCACCGAGTGTGGATATGACCAACACACTGATGCAAGAGGCGGATCTCATCCTTGCAACAGGTGGCCCTGCGATGGTCAAAGCGGCATATTCCAGCGGCAAACCCGCCATCGGTGTGGGTGCCGGCAACACACCTGCCGTGATTGCGAAAAGCGCGGATATCCCGCTCGCGGTAAGCTCCATCATTCATTCCAAAACCTTTGACAACGGCGTGATCTGCGCCTCCGAGCAAGCAGTCATCGCCCACAGCGACATCTACGACGCGGTCAAGGCAGAATTTGTTGCCCGCGGTTGCCGCATCCTCAACGACGACGAATGCGACAAGCTCCGCCGAACGATGTTCACCGACGGATCGCTCAACGCAAAGATCGTCGGACAGTCCGCCCACGCCATCGCGACACTGGCGGGATTCGATGTGCCCAACGACACAAAAATTCTGATCGGCGAAGTGACGAGCGTGGCACTCGAAGAAGAATTTGCGCACGAAAAACTCTCCCCTGTGCTCGCACTCTACCGTGCCGCTGACTATAACGACGCCATCGACAAAGCGGACACACTGATCGTCGAGGGTGGTTTCGGACACACCGCCTCCATCTATATCGACCCGCTCGCCGAGCCGGAGGTGCTCACCCGTTTTGAGTTGCGGATGAAGACCTGCCGCATACTGGTCAATGCCCCTTCGTCACAAGGTGGCGTCGGCGATCTGTACAACTTCCGCCTGACCCCGTCGCTGACGCTCGGTTGCGGGTCGTGGGGCGGCAACTCCGTGTGCGAGAATGTCGGCGTGAAGCATCTTTTGAACATCAAGACCGTCGCCGAGAGGAGGGAGAATATGCTGTGGTTCCGCGCCCCGCAAAAGGTGTATTTCAAACGCGGCTGTCTGCCCGTGGCACTGGAGGAACTTCACACCGCTCTGCACAAAAAGCGCGTGTTTCTCGTCACCGACCGTTTCCTCTTCCAAAACGGCTATCTCGATACCGTGACGAAAAAGTTATCCGAACTCGGCATCCGCTATACCGTATATTGCGATGTCGAACCCGACCCGACCCTCGCCTGTGCCAAAGCGGGTGCAAAGGCGATGGCGGCATTTGAACCCGATGGCATTATCGCCCTCGGCGGCGGATCGGCGATGGATGCCGCCAAAGTGATGTGGGTGCTGTATGAGCATCCCGAAACCGATTTTGCCGATATGGCGATGCGGTTTATGGATATTCGCAAGCGCGTATATGCGTTCCCACGGATGGGTGAAAAGGCAACCTTCATCGCCGTGCCGACCTCGTCTGGTACAGGCTCGGAAGTCACGCCGTTTGCAGTCATCACCGATGAAATGAGCGGGGTGAAATATCCGCTTGCCGACTATGAGCTGATGCCGCACATCGCCATTGTGGATGCCGACCTGATGATGCACCAGCCGCCTTCCCTGACTGCCGCATCGGGCGTGGACGCACTGACCCACGCACTGGAAGCGTATGCGTCCATGCTCGCCACCGATTACACCGACAGCCTCGCGCTGGGAGCGATCAAACTGATTTTCGAATACCTGCCGCGATGTTACCAAAACGGCGCCGCCGACCCGAAAGCGCGTGAGAAAATGGCCAACGCCGCCACCATGGCGGGTATGGCATTTGCCAATGCGTTTCTGGGCATCTGCCACTCGATGGCACACAAGCTCGGGGCATTCCATCATCTGCCGCACGGCGTTGCCAACGCGTTGCTCATTGGCGAGGTGATGCGCTTTAACGCCAGCAATGCTCCCACCAAAATGGGGTCTTTTCCGCAATATGACCACCCGCATACGCTCGAACGGTATGCCGAAATCGCCGATGCGCTCGGACTTCAAGGCGACACTCCCGAAGCTAAACTGGAAGCCTTGCTCAGCGCGGTTGAAGAACTCAAACGCACCGTCGGCATCAAGGACAGCCTTGCCGCCTACGGCATTGCAGAAGGGGATTTTCTTGCCACGCTGGATGAGATGGTTGAGCAGGCATTTGACGATCAATGCACGGGTGCCAATCCGCGCTACCCGCTGATGAGTGAAATGAAGCAGATGTATCGGAATATCTATTACAAAGAAGCCGCACGATCCTCACCATAACTGCGCAAAAAGGGACTGCTCGCAAGCAGTCCCTTTTTTATAATTAACATATTTTCCTTATAAATCTTTTGCCAACGCCTGTGCCGTCTGATAGCGTTCGTTCGGATTGACAGCGGTACACTTGCGTATCACCTTGCCAAGTGCGCCGCGCGCGATCTCCTCGGTCGGATGCTTGCCCGTGACCATCACATTGAGCATCACGCCTGCCGCGTAAATATCCGTGCGGGCATCGCTTTGCGA
>JAZRTC010000149.1:0-8861 GCA_045651865.1 Acutalibacteraceae bacterium | reverse complement strand
TCCCAAAAAACCCCCCCATCCCCCCGCCGCGGGTGATTTTTTTTCGATGATCCGTAAAGCCTTCTCCGCTTTGCGGAGAAGGTGGCATCGCCGTAAGGCGATGACGGATGTGGTACGCGTCCAACGGACGCGGTCGCGTTTCACGCGACGGAATCCCCCTGTCAAACGCATCGCGTTTGACATCCCCCTTTAGACAAGGGGGACAAGAGGGCGCCTCAAACTTACGGCAACATCGTAGAGTGCGCAACCTTCTGCGGGCCGATTGTTTTGCTATCTTACTATCGTACAACAGTAAAACAACCACTATTATTTGATAGTACATATACTTATCTTGAGGTGATAGCGTATGTATTATCCGCGATTGCGTGATCTCAGAGAAGATCACGATTTGGTGCAAAAGCAGGTGGCAGCAGAACTTGGGATTGATCAGCGTGTGTACAGCAATTACGAAACAGGAAAACGCGAGATTCCGACGCGGTTGCTGATTAAGCTTGCCGATCTTTATGGCACATCGACCGATTACTTGCTCGGTCGTACCAATGATCCGACCTTCCATGCGTAATGTCCTTTGTACATTTCTTGTATTCTGCCTGCTTCTTTCTTCATGTGCCGCACCGATGGAGCAGGCGACGCTCGAACTCCATGTGTTGGAGGTCGGCAATGCGGATTGCTGTCTGCTGGTGCAAGGGGAGAGTGCGATTCTCATTGACGGCGGCGAACCGGAGGATGCCGATTACATCGTCACCTATCTGCATACGCACGGTGTCGAGCGACTGGATGCCGTTGTTATGACACACCCGCACGCGGATCATATCGGCGGTCTGGAGCGCGTGGTCAAGGCATATCCCCCTGAAACCGTGTATTACGCCGCTGTCCCCGATGGCATTGAGGAGCAAACGCCGATGCACACGCGGCTGTTTGATGCGATTGAACATACCAAGGCAACGCTTTATGAAGCAAGTGGTGGTGTGGAATTTTCGCTCGGGTTGGCACAGGTGGAGATCTATCCGCTTGCAGTCACTTCGCTCGATGCCAATGATTACTCGCTCATCACCCGTGTTACTTTCGGACAGGAACAGATCCTTTTGATGGGCGATGCACTGGAGACGGCACAGAATGCCTTGCTTAACAGCGGGCGTGATCTTTCGGCAACGGTTATCAAAATGAGCCATCACGGCGGCAAGGTCAACACCACGCGCCGGCTTTTGAAAGCAGTTAATCCCAAAGCGGCAATCCTCACATGCGGCGCGGAAAACCGCTACGATCATCCGCACGCCGATACTCTGTCGGCATTGGAGGCGCAGGGGATTGTGTGTTACCGCTCCGATGTGCACGGCGATATGATGTTACGCTTTGACGGGAACGGTGAACGCTTTATTGAGACAGCGCGCTAATCATATGGACGACACTTTGTTGTAAGACAAGGTGTCGTTTTTGTGCTTTTTGCTGAATATTTTTGTAAAAGCATAAAACTTTTTACAAATTTGTCAACCACACCCTTGACGGTTGTTTATCCTGTGTGTATAATGTATGTGGAGAAAATTGGGCTACCTGTTTTCTGAGTTGAATAAATCTATATAAATGAAAGGATGATTTTCACAATGATGAAACGCATGATCGCTTTGATGATGTGTCTTGTGATGATGGTCGGCCTGCTTCCGGCGATCGCATACTTTGACGCATCCACAGCAGTGGCGTATTCCAACTTTGAATCCGCCAGCGGCACAGTGAACAACACCACCTATGTCCTCGGCGCGGGTACACGCGATGAGGTTCAGGTTATCACGGACTGGCGTAGTACCAGTAAAGCACCGACGGGTTCGATGTCCCCGAAATATGTGGCGATCCATACCACGGGTACTTACATCGCGTCCTCGACTGCAAAGGCAAACCACAATTACGGTAAATCCGCAGAGAATGCTGCGTGGCACTACACAGTCGGTCACGATGTGATCTACCAGTGCCTGTCTGACAAGCGTCAGGGCTGGCATGTCGGCACCTCCTACACGGGTGCACCGTCCAACAGCAACTCCATCGGTATCGAGATGGCGGTCAACAACTTCCCCGCAACCGAGACCTACGGCGGTGAGAAGTGGAACGACGGCGACGCGATCATGAGCTGGTGGAAAAACCAGTTCAACCAGACGATGCGTCACACGGCGATGCTGACGGTTGTGCTTCTGAAGCGTCACGGCCTGTCTAAGTCTGCTATCAAGATGCACTGGGATTCGATGTCCTATCAGAACGGCACGGCAGGTAAAGACTGCCCGATGGCTCTGCGTGCGTCTTATGATCCCGTGACCAACAAATTCGCGGCAGCCGGTTCTTACAAGAACGGCCGTGACGGCTATTTCTGGCAGATGTTCATGGGCTATGTCGATGCGTATTGGGACGGAAGAATTCCGGCTGACGGTGGCGATCCGGATGCAACCTCCGCTACGAAGATTGGTACCTACCGCATCACCTCCTCGGACGGTCTGAATGTCCGTTCTGAGGCGAGCACCTCGGGTACGCTTCTCGGCGTTCTGGAGCTCAACGAGCTTGCGGAGATTTCCGAGCTTAACTCCAACGGTTGGGGCAAGGTCACGATGAAGGACGGCACCGTGGGTTGGTGTGCTATCAGCTCTTATGGTGAATATATTGGTGTTGACGCGCAGGCGTATACGCTGGAGACCAATTCGTCGGGTATGAGCTACGCGTATGATACCGACGGCGGTCTGGTGCTGACCAACAACAGCTCTGAACAGGGTCAGTTTAATATGAATCTGCCGCAGAAGATCGGTACGGTGACGACTCCGTATATGTCGTTGCAGGTTAAGCCCCTTTCGGGTGACGGTTATTATTTCGGTATGACCGAAAAGGGTAGTGGCTATTGGATGATGCGTGATTGCCAGTCGTCTGATCAGCTTGTCGCAGAGGAATCGGCACCGTATATGACCAATATGGAAACATTGGAGATCAATCTGGGCGACTGGTGGAAACCCGGAGACGGCAAACAGATCGATCAGGTGCGTTTCTATCTGGCACCGAATACTTCTATCAAGATCAACTATTTCTACTTTGCCGCAAAAGCCACCAAGGTCGTTGACCAGAGCTTCAACCTGCGCGCAGTAGCATCGAATATTACGCTGATGAACCCTGCCAACATTACCATTGCGGATACGAGCAAGGCGGGCAGCTACAAGTACACCAACGGTATGATGGTACTGACTGCTGACACCGATGCAGGCTTTGATGTGACATTTAATGTTAACGCGGAGTTTGAGGTGGAGAAATTCCAGCGCCTCCTCGTCAGCATTGAGTCTCCCGTGAAGTTTGATGTGACTCTCACGCTGACCAATGCCAACGGCAGCGGTGAAGTATCGCTGTGTAGCGACTATTGCTACGACTTTGTAGAAACCTTCCCCGCGGACGGTTATATCCCCGGCCCGTTTGAGGGCAGCCGCGGTCTGAGCCTCTACGGCTACTTCTCGTACAACAACATCATCCCCGCCAGCGGCAAGAGCACCGTTACCAAAGTGACCGTCAGCATCGGCGGCAAGGGTACGGCATATTTCAATGCGATCCAGATCGCGGAGAATGACCGTATGATGGTGTTCCGTGACGGTGTGTACAAAGAGGCCTCCAACGATCCGTCTGTCAACGATGATAAGATCGTGTTCGAGTCGGATGTCTATACGCTTAAGGACACCCTCACAACGGGTGTGACGGCAGGTTCGACAGTCGCAAATGTGATCAGCAACATCCGCTCGGGTTATACCGTGGCGGTGTATGAGAACGGCGTGGCAGTCGACGGCGCTTCCAAAGCCAAGACCGGTCAGGTCATCAAGGTGATGGATGGCGCAACGGAGCTTGCGTCCTATGAGATCGCCATCAAGGGCGATGTCAACGGCGACGGCGATGTCAGCTCGCAGGATGCGCGTATGATGGTGATGTTCACCATTGATTCCAACGGCTTCAGCGCCGCACAGAAGTATGCGTCGGATTATGATGGCAACGAAGTCATTGCCACCTCCGATGTGCGTTCCGTGCTCCTTTCGCTGATTGCGTAAACCGATAAATAAAAAGAGTACCGTTCAACGAACGGTACTCTTTTTTTAATCGTTCAGCAAATAGCGTAACATCCGCTCGGGGTTTTCCAGAAAGCCTTTGGTGATGCGATAATGCTCGGTTTCGCGATAATCGGTCTTGCGGATACCGCTTTGCGAAAATTCCAGCACCTCGGCATTGGGGAAAGCCATCAGAACGGGCGAGTGAGTCGCGATGATGAATTGGGAATTGTCTTTCACAAGACGGTCAATCTCGATCATCAGTGTCAGCAGTCGAGAAGGGGACAGTGCTGCTTCGGGTTCGTCGAGGATGTACAGACCGTTGCCGCCGAAGCGGTTTTGAATGATTGAAAGAAAGCTCTCGCCGTGGGATTGTGTATGAAGCGAGATTCCGCCATAGGAGTCGATCAAGGGTGGATAGGCAGAGGAGAGGTCATCAAGATTGCTTGCGACATTGTACAGACTCTCCGCACGCAGGAAAAAGCCATCTTTTGGGAATTGCCGTTTCCCCAGGGAGATCGCGCGGTGAAGATTGGAATGGCTGTTGCGGGTGGAGAAGTTGAAATTCACCGTACCGCCCTCGGGGTTGAAGCCGTGGGCGACGGCAATCGCTTCCAGCAGAGTGGATTTGCCCGCACCGTTCTCACCGACAAAAAAGGTCACAGGGGATGACAGCTCCAGCTCACCTGTTTTCAAGAGATGCTGTACGGCGGGAAGGTCGTATAGATAGCTGTCAAGGTCTTCAAGCTGTCGCATCTCGATACAGCGGATATACGGCGGCGATGTCATCAGGAACCCCTCCATGTCTGAATATATCTTCCTGTATTGTACCATGCCGCGGGAGAATATGCAACGCGATTTCGTTCGCAGTCGGACTGTGTTTTGGGTAAAGAGAAAAAGTTTTTTGGAAAAAACGAAAAAAACACTTGATTTTTTGACAGTTATTCATTATAATAATCTAGCGTTCTGCAAAAACAGCATATATATGGAGAAGTCGCGTAGCTGGTCGAGCGCGCACGATTGGAAATCGTGTAACGGCTAATCCCCGTTCGAGGGTTCGAATCCCTCCTTCTCCGCCAAAACAAAAAGCTCATCCCGAAGGGATGGGCTTTTTGTTTTGCATGCGGGAAGAGGGATTCGAAAGCCCGTAAAGAAAACAGTCCGGTGGACTGTTTTTAGGGCGTGGAGTTGAAGAGACTGCTGCCTTTCAAACACACTAAAAGACGAGATTGAATTTTCATATTGATAGTGACCCTCCTTCTCCGCCAAAACAAAAAGCTCATCCCGAAGGGATGGTTTTTTTGTTTTGTATGCGAAAAGTGTGTACAGTAATATGTTTCTTTACATGAATAAAAGTGTATGCTATACTGATATCAAAGGCGGTGAAGGAATGTATAAAAAATTCAACTGGTTGCTGTTGCTGACCGCATTGCTTCCGTATCTGGTGCTGGCGGCGACAGCGATGATCTTTCTGTCTTCGGATGTGCCGTTTTTCGGCGATATTATGGCGTCCGTGTTTAAAAACAACGCGTTGTATCTGATTGGTGCGTTATTGATCTGTTTTGCGGTTGCCACGGTGCTGAGCGTCGTGCATGGGGTGCTTGCTGTCCGTCGTCAATGGGATGCGCTGTCGCTTGCCAAAACAGCGCTTGTGATCAAGTTGTTTCAGATCCCCGCCTATTTGCTCATTTTTGCGGTAGGTGTACTGAGCCTTATTGTGATCTTTACGATTCCGTTTACCATCGGGTTGTTTTTGCTGGACGGCTTTATGTTGATGTTGAGCGGAATTACCGTTCTGGCGGCGGTAATCAATGCCGTGCGTCAAGGACAGATGTCGATTCAAAAGGCAATCCCGTTTGCGTTGTTGCAAATTGTGTTTTGTGTGGATGTCTTTGCCGCTTTCGCGTTACATAGATCGCTGAAAAAGGCGGTGGCGACATGATTATTCTCATAACGGGTGCCTCTCATACAGGCAAAACAGCGCTGGCACAGCGGATGCTGGAGGAATATCACTATCCCTGTTTGTCAATCGACCATCTAAAAATGGGATTGATCCGCAGTGGGCAGACGACGCTGACACCGATGGACGACGATAAGTTGACCATTTATCTGTGGCCGATCGTGCGCGAGATGATCAAAACAGCGCTGGAAAACAAGCAAAATCTCATTGTTGAGGGGTGTTATATTCCGTTTGACTGGCAAGCGGATTTCTCGGCGGACGAGCTTGCGAGCATCCGCTATGTCTGCCTTGTAATGAGCGAGAAGTACATCTGCGAACATTTTGAGGACATCCGCCGCTATGCCAATGTGATTGAGCAACGCCTTTTCGATGACGATTGCACAACGGAGTGGCTGATTGCGGGAAACACCGCCGTCTTACACGGCTGTCAGGCACACGGTCTGCCGTATGTGTGGATCGACGATGCCTATTCCATACCGTTGTAACAGTTGCACACCGTCTTTCATACGCTGGTCGTAGGAAAGGCGGTGTTTTTATGCGTGAAACCGGATATAACCGCGCGGCGGCGGTGGCGTATGCACAGCAATGGGCATTTGCCCGCAACCCACGGTATTACAATTTTGACAGTGTCGGCGGAGATTGCACCAACTTTGCATCGCAATGTGTGTTCGCAGGTGCGGGCGTGATGAATACCACCCCGACGATGGGATGGTATTACCGCTCATCCTCCGACCGCACGCCGTCGTGGACAGGAGTGGAGTATCTGTACCGTTTTCTTATCACCAACCGCAGTGTCGGGCCGTACGCCCGCGAGGTCGGGGCAGACGAGGTACAGGTCGGCGATCTGGTACAGCTCGGGCGGTCGGACGGGAGTTTTTATCACACACCCGTTATTACTGCAACCTCGCCTGTATTGCTGGTTGCGGCGCATACTTTCGATGCGTTTGACCGACCGCTGTCGACTTACAACTTTGACATGGTGCGCTTTTTGCATATCGATGGTGTACGGGCGTGGTCTTAATCATTATTTAATCAAATCCTAAGGAACAACATCCCCTCTTGTGTGGTACAATGGAGTCACAGGAGGGGATGTGTATGAAACGGTACAAATGTTGTTCGGCAGGACTGCTGATGGGGATGTTGGTGTGCGCGTTGTCGCTGACAGCAAGTGCCAATTCGTCGTGGCACTGGATCTCAAGCACCCGCCCGTATGATCTGTTGCCCGTTGTGATCGCGGTGACGCTGACGGTGGAGACTTTGGCATTGACGCGCATAGCAAAGGTGCAACCCTTTTCAAAAGTGCTGTGCATAGTGTTGCTTGCAAACAGTGTGTCGTTTGCTGTGCCGTATGTGTTTGTTGATCACACACCTTACACATTTTATCAGGCTTTGGAGCATGTTCCGATGTACACCGTCGGTGTGGCGTATCTGATTATGACCTTGCTGGCGGAAATTCCCGTGGTATATTTCACACTTCGCAAGCATACTGACCGCCCGAAACGCCTTTTGTGGGTGACGATCGGTGCTAATGCGGTCACAACGGCGCTCGCCGCCTTGGCGGAGCGGCTCTTTTGCCGCGGCTCATGGTGAGGGAATATTGCAAAAAGTGAGTCCTTGTCTCGTTTGACAAGGGCTCACTTTTTTCTTTTATAACGGCGCGTTTCGCGTATATTCGCGTAATGCTTACGATACAATAGACTCAAAATCACAGGAGGAGACAAGCCTATGGATGTGAAGGAAACGACCGAGCAAGCGGTCACAACGGTATATCTGGCGGGTGAGCTGGATCATCATAATGCCGCACCGCTTCGCGAGCGGGTGGACGATACCGTGCAAAAGCGCCACCCGAAATTGCTGGTGCTGGATTTCAGCGGCATCACCTTTATGGACAGCTCGGGAATCGGGTTTGTGATGGGGCGCTATAAGCTGATGCAGTCGATGGGTGGTCGTTTGCAGGTGCGCGGGGCATCGCCGCGAATGGAAAAGGTGATGCGATTGGCAGGACTCGAACGCCTGCCGATCTGGAGCGAAAAGGAGGAAGCGTAATGAAAACGATGAATGAAATGCGGTTGGTGTTTGCCAGCCGCTCGGCAAACGAGGGCTTTGCCCGAAGTGCAGTGTCCGCGTTTGTGGCACAGCTTGATCCCGCTGTAGACGAGCTTGCCGATCTGCGCACAGCGGTGTCTGAAGCGGTCACCAACTGCATTGTCCACGCCTATAAGGACACGATCGGCGATATCTTTATCAATGTGCAGTTGTTTGAGAATGGCCGCGTAACGGTGCGGGTGCGGGATCGCGGATGCGGCATCCCCGATGTCAAAAAAGCCATGGAACCGTTGTATACCACAGGCGGAGAGGATCGCTCGGGACTCGGCTTTTCGGTGATGGAGAGCTTTATGGATACCATGAAGGTGCGCTCGACCGTCGGCAAGGGAACGACCGTAACAATGGAGAAATACATACGCATTCGCCGCCGTCGGGATGATGCCCTATGAGTGAGCGGGACAAGGCAATTGAGGATAACATCGGACTGGTGCATACCTGCGCCAGACGCTTTCACGGCAAGGGCATTGAATACGACGATCTGTTTCAGGCGGGGTGCGTGGGACTGGTCAAGGCGGTTGACGGATTTGATGCCGAGCGGGGATTTTGTTTTTCAACCTATGCCGTGCCGCTGATCATCGGTGAGATGCGGCGGCTGTTTCGTGACGGCGGCAGTGTGCGGGTCAGCCGTTCGATCCGTGAGTTGTCGCTCAAAGTCGCTCGCGCCCGTGAGGAATTGACCACAGAACTTAACCGTGAACCGACGGTGGGGGAGATCGCTGAGAAGCTGGAGCGGTCGGTGGAGGATG
>JAZRTC010000148.1:0-1843 GCA_045651865.1 Acutalibacteraceae bacterium | reverse complement strand
TCGGGATCCAGACCGATGGCGATCAGAAGTGCAAACATCTCCTTGATCTGCTGACGGAGCTTAGCGGGATCCTGACGGACAGTGATGGAGTGAAGATCCGCCACTGCAAAGCAGCCGTCCATCTCCTCTTGCAATGCCACCCAGTTGCGAAGCGCACCGAGATAGTTGCCCAGAGTCGGGGTGCCCGTCGGTTGAATACAGCTTAACGCACGCTTACGGCGCACGACTTCTTGTTGTTCAGACATAGTCATTGGTCTCCTTATTTGATATACTCTTTTGCAAATACACCCAGTCGTGCGACACCTTCGCGCATCGCGTCATCCGTCGGGGTGGAAAAATTGACACGGAAGGTTTGCAGGTGTTCTCCCTCGACATTGAACGCCGAACCGGGAACAACGGCAACCTTGTGTTCTTTGACGGCTTTGGTACAAAACTCTGCCATATCAACACCATCGGGCAACTGACACCAGATGAACAGACCGCCCTCGGGACGGTTGTAGGTGATGCCCGCAGGCACAAGGTGTTCGTCAAGCAGATCCATCATCAAGTCCGCTTTTTTCTTGTAAACAGAACGCAGATACTCAAGGTGCGCCTCAAAATCGTACTGCGTCATAAATTCGTGGCAGACCATCTGCGCCCACTGTGTCGTGTGTACATCCTCACCCTGTTTGGCAACGATCATTTTTGCAAGCAGGGTCTTGTTTGCCAGTGCATAGCCGACGCGCATACCCGACGACAGCACCTTGGAAAAGCTGCCCGCATACACGACAACGCCGTCATCATCCATCGACTTGATCGACGGGACATCCTCGCCCGAAAAACGCAGATCGCCGTAAGGATTGTCTTCCACGATCAACACGCCGTAGGCTTTGGCAAGCGCATACAGGCGGCGACGCTTCTCAAGACTCATCGTCACACCGGCAGGGTTCTGGAAATTCGGGATCGTGTAAATAAAACGGACATTCTGATTGGTCTTGAGCGCTTGTTCGAGCGCGTCGATATCCATGCCGTCCGCTTCCACAGGTACACCGACCAGCTTGACGCCGAGCGCACGGAACGAATTGAGTGAACCGATAAAGCTGGGGCTTTCCGCAATAACCGTGTCGCCTGCATTGCAGACGGTTTTAGTCACCAGCTCCATCACCTGCTGAGCGCCCGAGGTAATGAGAACCTCGTCATCGTCACAGCCGATGTTGTATTTGCTTTTGAGATAGCCTTTCAGATGATCACGCAACGGCTGATAGCCTTCGGTCGCACCGTATTGCAAGACATCGATCGGTCTTTCACGCAGAAGCTTTTCGGAAATCGCGGCGATTTCTTTGACGGGAAATGCCTCGGGAGCGGGGTTGCCCGCCGAGAGCGCCACCACACCGGGGACGCTGGCATATTTTAAAATTTCACGGATTGCGGAGGGTGCTAAATCCCGCAAACCGTCAGAAAATGTGTAATTCATAGTAAAATTTGCCTCCAAAAGGGAAAAATTTTCAGTTTCTTCCTCTTATTTTACCATTGATGATTGACTTTTTCAATATAAAAATATAAAATTATAGATATTCATAATAGAATATAGGAGAGAATATAGGAGGAAACCGATTATGAGTACCTATCAGCAGCTCAGCGCCGCGATGTTCCCCGATGTGACCACATCGCCCGAGCAGCTTGAAGAGCGTTATCCCGCACGCGCCCTCAAAGATGGCGCGCGTGTCACGCGTATTGCACCGAGTCCGACCGGTTATCTGCACCTCGGTGTCTTTTTCACCGCGATGATCAACCGCCTTACTGCATCGTCTACGGACGGACTGTTTTATTTCCGACTGGAAGATACCGATAAAAAGCGTGAGGT
>JAZRTC010000147.1:0-29083 GCA_045651865.1 Acutalibacteraceae bacterium | reverse complement strand
TCACCTGCTCGGAGTGCGGCGGCAAGGGTTGCCGTGTATGTAAAGGCAGCGGCTGGATTGAAATTCTCGGTGCCGGCATGGTGCATCCCCGCGTGCTGAGCGGTTGCGGCATTGACCCTGAGGAATACAGCGGCTTTGCGTTCGGCATCGGTCTCGACCGACTGACGACCACCCGCCACAAGATCAGCGATATCCGCCTGTTGTTTGAAAACGATGTGCGGTTTCTTGACCAATTTTAAGGAGGTGCCAAGCAAATGAAGATTTCTCTGAACTGGCTGAAACGCTATGTAGATATTGATGTCCCTGTGGACGAACTGTGTGACAAAATGGTGATGAGCGGCTTTGAGGTGGAAAGCATTGAAGACCTCAGCGAAACCATGCGCAATGTCGTTGCCGCCCGTATTCTGAAGCTTGAAAAGCACCCCGATGCCGATAAGCTGCAAATCTGCTCGATGGATATCGGTGCCGATGAACCCGTGCAGATTGTGACCGGTGCCGACAATGTGTTTGAGGGCGCGATCGTTCCCGCTGCTCTGCACGACTCCGATCTCCCCAACGGCATGCACATCAAAAAAGGTAAGCTGCGCGGTGTGCCGTCGGACGGTATGCTTTGCTCGGGCGAGGAACTTTGCCTTAAAGAAAGCGATTATCCCGGCGCGGAAGTGTACGGCATCCTGATCCTGAAAGAGGATATTGTGCCCGGCACGGATATGCGCGATGTGCTTCGTTTGAACGATATTGTGATCGATTTCAAGATCACCGCCAATCGCCCTGACTGCAACAGCGTTCTGGGTGTGGCGCGTGAGATCGCCGTGGCACTGGAGAAAACCTTCCGTCAGCCTGACGCAACTTATACCGTCAAAGGCGGCGATATCAAAGAACATATTGATATCGAGGTCACCGACTACGATCTCTGTCCGCGTTATCTCGGTCGCGTGGTGAAAAACCTGCGCATTGCCCCCTCGCCCGACTGGATGAAGGATTGCCTCAAGACAGCAGGTGTGCGCCCCATCAACAACATCGTTGACATCACCAACTTCGTGATGCTCGAAACGGGTCAGCCGATGCACGCATTCGATCTTCGCGATATCAAAGGTGCCAAAATCGTTGTCCGCCGTGCTAAGGACGGCGAACCGATGACGACCCTCGACGGCAAAGAGCATACCCTTACTTCGGAGATGCTGGTCATTGCCGACGCCGAGAATCCCTCCTGCCTTGCAGGTATTATGGGCGGACTCGACAGCGAGATCAAAGACGATACCGCTGATCTGTTCCTTGAATGTGCGAAATTCCGCCGTGACAGCGTGCGCCGCACCGCGCGTGCACTCGGTATGCGTACTGAATCGTCCGCTCGCTTTGAAAAGGGTGTGGATATCCACACCGTCGAATATGCGATGAACCGCGCCCTGCAACTCATCGAAGAGCTTGACGCAGGTGACATCATTGACGGTGCGATCGACCGCTATGAGTCGCTCCCCGAACCCCGTGTGCTGACCGTGAAAGCTGACAGCATCACCGATCTTCTGGGCATCACCGTCCCGCACGACACCATGGTCAAGATCTTCAACAGCCTTTGCATTGAGACTACGCTGGAAAACGGCGTTCTCACCTGTAAAGTCCCCTCCTTCCGTGACGATGTTGAGGGCCGCGCCGACCTCGCTGAAGAAGTGATGCGTATTTACGGCTGTGACCATATTGTCGGCACACCGATGCGCGGTTCGATCACCCGCGGCAAGAAGCTCCCCGAGCGCGTGAAGGCTGACAAGATCAAAGCACTCCTTTGTGCCAACGGCGCACAGGAGATCACCACCTATTCGTTCATTGCCTCCAAGGCGATTGATGTTCTCGGTCTGCCCGAGGACGATGCACGCCGTCAGGCTGTGGTGATCAAAAACCCGCTCGGCGACGAATATTCCACGATGCGCACCCAGCTTTTCACCTCGATGCTCAATGTGATGGCGACCAACTACAACCGTAAAGCGTCCGCTGTCCGCCTGTTCGAGGTCAGCAAGCTGTTTGTTCCGAAGAGCCTGCCGCTGACCGAACAGCCGCTGGAGCTTCCCGCTCTTTCCATCGGTCTTTACGGTGAAGGCGAAAACTTCTTCACGATGAAGGGTCTCCTTGAGCAGGTGTTTGACGCCTTTGAGCTCAAGGTCAGCTACACTCGCTCGGCAGAACCCTTCCTGCATCCCGGTCGTCAGGCAAAGGTGCTCTGCGGCGATAAGACGATCGCGGTGTTCGGTGAGCTTCACCCCGACACTGCCGAAGCGGTCGGCATCGGCACCAAAGCGTATGTTGCTCAGATCGAGCTGACGGCGCTTTATGAAAACGAGATGAGCCTTGTGCTTTACAAGCCGCTCCCCCGTTTCCCCGCCGTGGAACGCGATTTGGCTCTGCTTTGCGATGCCGCACTTCCTGCTGCGGATATCGAGACGGCAATCCGCGCTGGCGGCGGTAAACTGCTTGAAGATGTCAAGTTGTTTGATGTGTACCAAGGTGCGCAAATCGAAGCCGGTAAGAAGAGTGTTGCTTACAGCCTGTGGTTCCGCAGTGCAGAAGGCACCTTGAGCGACAGTGACATTGAGCCTGCGCTTCGCAAGATCTTCAAAAAGCTTGAAGAAATCGGCTGTACGCTTCGTTCATAAGAAGCACTTGCAAAATTCAGAATAATGCGCTATACTAATATATAATCAATATATTTTCAGGAACGGAGGAAAGAGGCTATGAACGGAAACACCATGACATTTTCCATCGGTGATGATCGCGAGCTTCAGATGAAAGCGGTTTTGACGGAGGTGTATGACGCACTTCAGGAGAAAGGTTACAACCCGATCAACCAGCTTGTGGGTTATATTCTGTCCGAAGATCCGACCTATATCACAACCCATAGAAATGCTCGTTCCCTTATCCGCAAGGTTGACCGCGACGAGCTGCTTCGTTCCATGGTACGCTCGTATCTGAACAACTAAGTTAATCCACCAATAAAACGAAGCGGCATTCGCTGACTGCCGCTTCGTTTTATGTGTACTCTCAAGGAGGCGTTAATGATGGCTGCTAAAAAAGAAGAATTTTTGACCTATAAGGGCAAACCGCTTGTCCGTTGCGGCAACACCATTTATTACGGTGATCCCGGCGAAAAATGCGTCGTGATGTTGCAGGTGCTGACCACCAAAACCGTAAACGATAAAGAAATCGCTGATAAAGTCTCTGTTCTGTTGCTGTCGACAGACGAAGAACTCAGCATGAAAGAGCGTATTCTGAAAAAGAGTGAAAAGGTCGGCCTTTACACCGCACTGGATGTCGGTGCTGTCTGGCTGGAGCGTTCTCTGTAAGGAGGAACCTTGAATATGCCCCTGACTCTCTCTTTACCCGATACTCGCATATGCGCGCTGGGACGCATCAGCCGCCGTAAGGATGCGCTTGCATTCGACTGGACGAACTCCGGTGTGTATTTCCGCTTTCGCGGTAATAAGGTAACTTTTCGGTTTGATGCACCTGCGCTCTCGCAAAACCTGTATGTAAAAGTCAAACTCGGCAACCGCTCGACCCGTGTGCTTGTCAACGGAGATTCCACGGAGATTGAGGTTATTGCCGCGCAGGATGCTGAGCATACCGTTTACTGTGTGCGTTGCAACGAGATCCTTGATGAGGTGCCGATGGTGCTTCGCGGGATTGTGATTGACGGCAAGTCCCCCGCTTTGCTGGATGCGCCTGCGCTTCCTGAACGCAAAATGCTGTTTATCGGCGATTCTATTACCTGTGGTTTCGGTAATCTGTCTGACGGAAATTTGCCGCGCTTTCTTACCAGTGAGCAGGACGGCACCAAAACCTTTGCGGCATTGACGGCGGCGCATTTTGACGCGCAGGCTCATTTTATCTGCATTTCCGGTCGCGGTGTTGCCCGCAATTGTGACAATGCCGATTTTCCGTTGATTCCGCAATTTTTCGATCAGACGATGATCTCCGACCCTACCCCCTGGGATCATACGCAGTATCAACCCGATGTGATTGTGGTCAACGCGGGTACAAATGATACCGCCGGTGAAGGTGACCCCATTGATCACGAAGCGTTCAAAAAAGCGCTTTGCGATTTTGCTACACATCTGCTTACCGTGTATCCCAACGCGAAGCTTATCTGGGGCTACGGTATGATGACACTGGATCTGCAGGATTACATTGAGGATGCTGTGAAACAGCTTCCCTCTGACCGTGTGGAGACGCTGTTCTTCACCCCCGCTCACGCGATGCCCGATGAACTCGGCGGATGCACGCACCCCAACCTTCGCGCACATTACCGCTGCGCAGGCGTGCTGATTGATAAAATTCACCGTTTTATCGGCTGGGATAAATAAAATATAAAAAAAGAGCTTACGAACCGTAAGCTCTTTTTTATTATTGTATGGTGACCCCCGTATAATATTGTTTCAAAATCTGCTCATAGGTTTGCCCATCGTTTGCCATGGCGATGGCACCGCAGGTACTCATGCCGACAAGATGCCCCTGACCGCGGACGGTAAAGGTCACAACATCCCCCTGCACCGCCACATCAAACGCCGCAGACGGCAATGAAAACAGCTTCTGAATTGTATACCCCGTTTGCGACTGTCCGCAGACGAACATAGTTCGCACGGTACCTGCCTGCGTTTTTTCCGGATTGCCGAACCACGATGACACATCGGCGGGCGGAGCACTTCCGAGAAGCGTTGTCAGGCGGTCGGTTGCCTCCGCCATGGAGAGCGTGACCGTTTTCGACATTGTCGGCGAAGCCGCATCCGACGGACTCGCCACCGCCGTCAGATAGGATAGCGGCTGACCGAGTAAGACATCGCTGTTTTCGGTCATGCCGCCGTTGACTGTGTGAGACAACGCCATGATCGGCTGTTTATCAAACAACATCCGTTTGCCGTCCACCTCTGCGAAAGCTGTGCGGTAAACATTCATCGCCTTCTCAAAATCGGCGCCGAGCGATGTTTTCCAATAGTCCTCCCGATAACCTGACGGAAACGGCAGACAAGTGCTTTCCACCGTGCCGCCGTGAAGTTGCTGGTAGCAAAGCAAGGTATAACACGCAACCGCCTGTGCTTTGATGGCTTCCTTGGGCGCATCCCACGCGATCTGGGCTACGGTTTCATACAGCGCCAACTCCTTGATATCCATGTCACTGTACACCTCTTCATCGGTATGACGGACGGAAACCTGCGTTGCGGTTGCGGATGTTTCCGTCACCTGCGCAGGTTGTCCTCTCAGCATCATCGGCGGAAGCGACAATACCAGTGCAGACACTAAAACCGCCATAATCACATATCCCTTCAAACTTCCTCTTCCTTTCCTGTTGGTTTTACTTGACAATGCAAGAAATGCTTACTATAATATATTTTGTATACCTATCTGAACGGAGGAATTCCCTTTGAATACACAAGAACGCAGCTTTTCGCGTACTTCCTTAGAAGATTTATGCGCAGAGCTTCAAAAAAATACCACCATTGATGCCTCCCGCAACAAAACCGAGATCAAACGCGGTCTGCGCAATGCGGACGGCAGCGGTGTTATGGCAGGTCTCACAAAAATCTGCAATGTGCACGGCTATGTGATGAGCGAGGGTGAAAAAACGCCTGTTCCCGGTCGTGTGATCTACCGCGGCATTGATATTTACGACCTTGTGGAAGGTTGTCAGAAGGAAGGTCGCTTCGGTTTTGAGGAAACCGTATGGCTGCTGATGTTCGGTAAGCTTCCGACCGCCGAACAGCTTGTCGGTTTTCAGGAGCTGTTGTCTTCCTATCGTGATCTCCCCGAATACTTTGCCGAGGACACGATCCTGAAAGCACCCTCCCCCAACATCATGAACAAGATGGCGCGTGCCGTCATGACGCTGTATTCGTATGACGACAATCCCGATGATACCTCGATGGAAAACACGCTCCAGCAATCCATTCAGCTGATTGCGTCCGTGCCGACCATTATGACCTATGCCTATCAGGTGAAACGCCGTTATTACGACAATGACAGCATGGTGTTTCATCCGTTCAAGGACGGTCTTTCCACCTCGGAGTCTATTCTGTACAGCCTGCGAGATGATTCGTCCTACACCCGCGAAGAAGCGTTGCTTCTCGACCTGTGCCTGATGCTTCACGCCGAGCATGGCGGTGGTAACAACTCCACCTTTACAACCCGCGTGCTCAGCTCGTCGGGAACGGATATCTACTCCGCAATCGGTGCGGCGATCGGTTCTCTGAAAGGCCCGCGCCATGGCGGTGCCAACGCAAAAGTCACGGAGATGCAAAACGCCGTCAAGCAGAATGTCCGCGATTGGGAAGACGAAGAAGAAGTCGCCGCTTTTTTACGCAAGCTTGCCCGCAAGGAAGCCGGCGACGGAAGCGGTCTGATCTACGGTATGGGCCACGCGGTGTACACGATGTCCGATCCCCGTGCCGTGCTGCTGAAGAAAACGGCCTATCCGCTTGCCGAAAAACAAGGCTTCGGCCCTGAATTCCGCCTGTTGGAGCTGATTGAAAAACTGTCCCCTGCCATTCTGGCGGAAGAGCGCGGCATTGATAAAGCGCTTTGCGCCAATGTGGATATGTATTCGGGACTTGTGTACCGCGCTCTGCGTATTCCGCCCGAGCTTTTCACACCGATCTTTGCCGTGGCACGAATGGCCGGCTGGTGTGCTCACCGTATGGAAGAGTTGTATACCTGCCGCCGCATCATCCGTCCGGCATACAAATCGGTTATGCC
The DNA here is from genome assembly GCA_045651865.1 of Acutalibacteraceae bacterium. Taxonomy (GTDB): domain Bacteria; phylum Bacillota; class Clostridia; order Oscillospirales; family Acutalibacteraceae; genus RGIG1959. The sequence continues at coordinate 22,348 of JAZRTC010000147.1, read as the reverse complement.
CGATCAACCGTATATTCCGATTGATAATCGCTGATTGAGAAAGGTTGGTTATAGTTTCATGCGTCGCAAAATTGCCTGTTATATTACCGCCGCTGTCACGGCGCTGTTTATGGTACTGCGGATTATTACCGCCGTTCATCCCGATCTGTCCTTGGGAATCCTGTCGCTGGAGGACAGCATGATTGCTGTTACGCTTGTCTCGATGACGATCATTTCTGTTTTATGCTATTCAAGATCTGCTACGCTTTCGGACACAAACGGCGTTACCCGTCCGTTCAGCGGATGGATTGCCACCTTTTGCGGTGCGTTGCTGATCATGTCCGTGATCCTGGATATATTCTGCTGGGTGATTTACGGTCGGGTGCCGCCTCCCGGTGAGCATATTTTGAACAATGTTGACCGCTACTCCCTGATTTTTTCGCTGATATTCGGTGTCGCAGGCGGCATCTTTATGATTCTGCAAGGCTTCCACTGGATGGCGGGCACGGCACAGAACCGCACAGCGCTGTCATGGCTGTCTATCACGACAGTTCTCTGGATGTGGTTCCGTCTGGCACGGTATGAAATTTCCTATGCCAGCACCATTGACATCAGCCACAGCTTCTTCGATTTTGCAGGTCTTGTCACAGCGTCGCTCTTTTTCCTGCAATTTGCCAGAGCTGTCACGGGTGCCGGTGCAAAACCCAAAAACAGTCTGCTTATCTTTGCTATGTTCACAAGCATGACCTTCCTTTCGGGTGCACCGCTGACCTTCTATCGTCTGTCACAAGGAGCTCCCGTCAGCTCGCTGCTTATTTCTCTTGTGGATGCGACGATCGGTCTTCTGGCGCTTGTCATGGCATTTGTACAAGTGTACACACCAGCCGCTTGCGAAGACGCGTCTGAAGATATGCTCGAGGATGTCCCTGAGGACGACGCGATGGCATGGACTGTTCCCGCAAAAGAACGCAAGCCGCTGGATCCGCCGTTTGCGCTTGATCAGAAGTTGCCGATTTTGGATGCTTCTCCCGAGAAAACGGAAACTCCCGCATCCGAAGCGGCAAACACCGCAACACCCAGCGTGGATGACATTCTTGCCGAACTGAATAAAGATATCTATTAACAAACGGAGCGATGGATATGCAGGAATTTACCACTGCTGTCAAAGAGCTTTTACAATCCCTTTACAGTCCAAGCAGTTATCTGTACCGCCGGCTTCACGGCGAAGACATTTCGTACGAGCTGTTTAAAGAACAGTTCCCCTTTTGGAGCATTATCGGAATTGTATGTCTGCTGATGCTGCTATGCGGTATAGGATTTATGATCGGCGGGCGTTTCCGTCGCGGCATGATTGCCGTTCTTTCTGCGGTATTTTATGCCGTTCCTTTGGTAGTCTTGCTTTTGTGCGACCCGACACAAGCGATTGATAACGCCGCCATCGCTACCTTTCTTGTAGCGATTTTGTGGTTCTTTATCGGAAACTGTCTGCTTTATCGGATAAATTTCTTCATTCGTCTGATTGCGTCGTACATTCATTTCCTGCTGATAATGTTCCCCGGCCTGATTGCCTCGGACACATCTCCGACGGCATCGTTGCTAACCGTCTGGTTCATTGCGGTCGGTTTTCATCTGTTTGTCTTTATTATCCCGTTTCTGCCCGGTGACGGCGGCGACAGCGGATTCTCCCTGAACGATATGATCGGCGATGAATATGACGACTATTGGGTACAAGATATGTGAATTACACAAAAAAACGGACTTATCGATACCGATAAGTCCGTTTTTTATTGCTCCAGCAGGTGGTACTCTTTCACGAATGCTTGCATTTTATGGAACAGATGGCGGTCGTTCTCAAAGGTGATATACCGTTCTGCCTTGGAAAACGGTACCCACCGCACATCGCTGACCTCTGAAAGCTGCGGTGTTTCCGTACCGCTGACAACCGTCGCGGCAAAATAGATAACATCTTTCATGGTTCGCGGCGCGGGAGAAAAGGTCACCATTTCACGGTAACGGGTGTCCAGTTTGACCACAAGACCTGTTTCTTCCTGAACCTCACGAAGTGCGGTTTGTTCTTCGGTCTCCCCTGCTTCGACATGTCCCTTCGGGAATGCCCAGTGACCGCCGTTATGTTTAATAAGAAGAATTTCCGACTCGTCCCTGCCGCGGCGGACGACCAGCGCACCGCACGATTTCTCTTTTCGCATATCGTCTAGCTCCTTTTTTCAGGCAGATGCAAACAAATGCGAGCACGATTTATTTGCTTTTGTTTAAGTATAACACGAAATTTTCCTGTCGAAAAGTGGAAAATGAAAAATATTTAAAAAAATTTTACACGACGGTTGACAATGTTGATCAAAAAGCGGTAAAATAATAGTTAGAATTTACACAAAAAGGAGTGAACGGAATGGACCCGACAAACGGCGGCAGTACAAAGCCTCCGCGACAATGCCAGGATGGGCTCCATCCCGTTTTTGCTTTGTTGTAAATGCTTTTGTTCTGCTCCCTAGCCACAAATAATAACAAGGGAGTGATCCGTAATGAACAGTCAGGAACAACAGTTTGAACTGTTGCTTGAACAAATGAACGACCTTTTGAAAACACGGCACTATCTGGAACTCCGTGAAGTGTTTTCCGAACTGAACCCTGCGGATATCGCACTGCTTTTGGAAGAATTGCCCGAAGAAAAGCTTTTGCTGGTGTTTCGCATCCTGCCCAAAGAAGACGCCGCTGAAGTATTCGCCTATTTTGAAAGCGATACACAAGAGCATCTGATCAAGGCATTCAGCGACCGCGAACTGAAAGAAGTTCTCGATGAGTTATATATGGACGATACGGTCGATCTGATCGAAGAGATGCCCGCCAGTGTCGTGCGCCGCATCCTGTCCGTTACGCCGCAGGATATGCGAAGCAGCATCAACCAGATTCTGCAATATCCCGATGACAGCGCAGGCAGTATTATGACGACCGAGTTCGTCCGTTTGCAACGCGATATGACCGTCGAAGAAGCCTTCGTCCGCATCCGTCGTACGGGTGTTGACAAAGAGACGATCTACACTTGCTATGTTACCGAAAACGACCGCAAGCTCGTTGGTATGGTGACCGCCAAAACCCTTCTTCTTTCCGACAGCGATGAACGGATCGAAGATATTATGGAAGACAATGTCATCAGCGTCACCACCCACGAGGATCAGGAAGCGACGGCACAGCTTTTCAATAAGTATGACTTCCTGGCTCTGCCCGTTGTCGACACCGAAAACCGTTTGGTCGGCATCATCACCGTTGATGACGCGATCGATGTTTTGCAGGAAGAGGCAACCGAGGATATCGAAAAGATGGCGGCTATCAGTCCGACCGATAAACCGTATCTGAAGACCAGCGCCTGGACAATCTTTTTGACCCGTATTCCCTGGCTGACACTGCTGATGCTGTCTGCCACCATTTCGGGATATATTATCACCGCTTATGAAGATGCATTGCTTGCCAGCGGTATGGTGATGCTGACCTCCTTTATCCCGATGCTGATGAACACGGCCGGCAACAGCGGCTCGCAGGCGTCGGTCACCGTCACCCGCGGTATTTCGATTGCGGAAATCGAATTCACCGATTTGTTAAGTGTTATCTGGAAAGAATTTCGCGTTTCGCTTCTCTGCGGTCTGACGCTGGCAATCGTGAGCTTTTTGAAGATGTTTTTCCTTGACCGCGTCGGTTTTCTCGTCGCCGCGGTAATCTCGCTCACTTTGATTGTCGCCGTGTTATTTGCCAAGGTGATCGGCTGTTCTCTGCCGATGCTCGCCAAAAAAATCGGACTTGACCCTGCTGTAATGGCAAGTCCCTTTATCACCACCATCGTAGACGCACTCACGCTTGTGGTATATTTTAACATCGCGTCCATGTTGCTTGGTATATAATCGCCAAAAAAAGCTGTTGCTGAACGCAACAGCTTTTTATTAAAAATTGCATAATCTAGTTTTCAACACTTGCACAAAAGGTATTGTGTATGCTATAATAGATGAAAACGCCAAAAAGGTGGTGTGGCAATGCCGCTGTCTGCTAAAACGATACGCAAACAAATGGAGATGTTAAAGCCTCTGTTGAACAGTTGCTCTTTAGCGACCATCCGCAAAGGACAAAATGCCGTCGGAGAATTGATGGGCAATCGTTTTCGCGATCAGGTGATCGTGAAAACACATTCTTTTGAAAATTTCAAAGGTGCATGGATTCTGCCCCGCGACGAACGCCGTGAAGGCGTGATCCTGTATCTGCACGGTGGCGGCTACACCTGCGGAGACCTGCCGTATGCCGTCGGAGCAGGTTCTCTGATTGCCGCGATTACCGGCACAAGAGTGTTTTGTCCCGCTTACCGATTGGCGCCCGAACATCCCTTCCCTGCCGCACTTGAGGATGCGATGGAGAGCTATCAATATCTCCTGCACAAGGGTTACACACATTCGCAGATCACCCTTTGCGGCGAAAGTGCAGGCGGAGGTCTTTGCTATGCGTTGTGTCTCCGTCTGCGCGAGAAAGGCTTGGCGATGCCGTGCGGCATCATCGGAATATCGCCGTGGACAGACCTGACAGCCTCAGGGGAGTCCTATCAGACCAACCGTGAAAACGATCCCTGCCTCTCTGCACAACTGTTGCAATTTTACACGGCGCAATACACGACCAATCCGCATGACACGCTTGTATCCCCGCTGTTTGCCGATCTGCACGGTATGCCGCCTTCGTTGTTGTTTATCGGCGAAGACGAGATCCTGCTGGACGATACTGTAAAGTTGCACGAACGATTGCAAGCGTCCCATTGTGACAGTGAACTGGTTGTCGCCAAAGACCGCTGGCACGCCTATCTGTTGTACGGACTTGAAGAAGATCGCAAGGATCTTGCAAAGCTTGATCCGTTTTTAAACCGTGTCATGGCAGGAGAGAAAAAACTGCGTTGGTTGCCGCTTGACAATGCCGCGAAAATCTACCCCGCCGCCAGACGACGCCATTGGAGCAATGTGTTCCGCTTGTCCGCCACGCTGAATGAGACAATCGATCGGGAGTGTATGCAATCCGCTCTCGATGTTACCGTGCGGCGCTTTCCGTCGATCGCTGTACGGCTTCGCCGCGGTATGTTCTGGTATTATCTGCAAGAGCTGTCCTGTGCACCCGATATTCGTGACGAATACAGCTATCCCCTTGTGCGGATGTCGAAGGAAGAAACACGACGCTGTGCATTTCGCGTCATCGTTCACGACCGTCGTGTTGCCGTGGAATTTTTCCACTCGCTGACCGACGGCAACGGCGGACTGGTATTCCTCAAAAGTCTTGTAGCAGAGTATCTGCAACAACGCTACGGTGTGCAGATTCCTGCCGAGCACGGCGTGCTGGCGCGGTTGGAACCTCCGAAGGACGAAGAACTGGAGGATTGCTTTTTGAAAGCCGCCGCACCCGTGAGCGCCGATCGTCGGGAACACACCGCGTGGCATTTGCGCGGCACCCCTGAAAAAGGCGAGCATACCCACATCACGGCGTTTTCGCTGTTCTCGGCGGATGTCGTAAAAAAAGCGCACGAGTACGGCGTGAGTGTCACAACCTTCCTGTGCGCCGCCACGATGATGGCAATTGCCAACATTCAAGCAAAGCAAATTCCGCTTCCAAAAAAGCGAAAACCGATACGGGTGTTGCTCCCTGTCAATTTGCGGACACTGTTTCCGTCCACCACTCTTCGCAATTTCGCACTGTATACCACGCCCGAAATTTTCCCTGCGCTGGGTGAATATCGCTTTGAAGAAATCTGCAATGCCGTCAAGCATTGCATGGGGTTGGAGGTCAACCCGAAAATTATGGGAATGAAGATCGCCACCAATGTCAAGGACGAAGAGCTCGCTATTGTACGGGTGATGCCGTTGTTCATCAAAAATCTTGTGATGAAAGCGGTGTTTGACACAGTCGGCGAACGCAAATCCTGCCTGAGTTTATCAAACCTCGGCGTGGTGCGTCTTCCTGACGCAATGCTCCCCTATGTGCAGCGGATGGATTTTGTTCTCGGTGTGCAGGCAACCGCCCCATACAACTGCGGCGTCATCTCCTTTGGTGAACGCATGAATATCAGCTTCATCCGCAACATCCGGGAGCCGCTTCTGGAGCGCGCGTTTTTTGAAGTATTGCAAGAACTCGGTTTGTCTGCTGAAGTAGAAAGTAATTAGGAGGTAACACAATGTATTGTATACAATGTGGCGTGAAGCTCGCAGAATCTCAGAACACTTGTCCGCTGTGCGGCACACGCGTATATCATCCCGATCTGGAACAACGCGATACAGCGCCGTTCTTCCCCGCTGACCGTCAGCCGCCGCAGGCACCGCGTTCTCTGGCGTTGCAGTTCATTGCCACCTTCGCGTGCTTACTGCCGCTTGTCACGCTCCTCGTGTGTGATCTGCAGATTTCCCGTGCTGTCACCTGGTCGGGATATGTAGCCGGCGCGATCCTGCTCGGTTACATCGCCCTGATCCTGCCGTGGTGGTTTCGCAAACCCAATCCCGTGATCTTTGTGCCGTGCGGTTTTGCCGCGGCAACGGTGTACTTGCTGTATATCAGTCTCGCCACCGACGGCGGTTGGTTTTTGAGTTTTGCCTTTCCGGTTGCAGGTGGGATCGGCTTACTGGTAACAGCCGTTGTCACCCTGCTTCATTATATCAAGCGCGGTGTTCTGTTCATACTCGGCGGCGCTTTTATGGCACTGGGTGCTTTTATGCTGCTTGTGGAGCATCTTGCCAACCTTACATTTGAGGTGACGCAGTTTATCGGCTGGTCGCTTTACCCGCTGACGGCTCTGATGATGCTCGGCGGTTTTCTGATCTTCCTTGGCATCTACCACCCCGCCCGCGAAGCAATGGAACGCAAATTCTTTATATAACAAAAAAACGGACTGTTCATCCCGAACAGTCCGTTTTCCATTATTAAAATCAGAGAATGACCTCGTGGCCCGTGCGCGCAGACTCATACGCCGCATCGAGAATACGCATCATTTCCACGCCGTCTTTCGCGGGCGACACGCAGGTCTTGCCTTCGCGGATGCAATCGACAAAATGGGCGATCTCATTGGTGAACAGACCGTCAAACGAGAGAGCGGTCGGCATGCAGAGATTGACATTTGCCATGTAATTGTTGATGTTTGTGAACATCTCAAGCTCGGGATCGATCTTGGCACCTGCCTTGGTACCGAACAGCTCGATCGAGCCGACATCCTGCTTGAGGTTCAGGCTGAAGCTCGCCTCGACATTCAGCACAGCGCCGTTATCAAAACGGATGATCGCCGAAGCAAGATCCTCGACATCGCACTTGAGATCGGGGATCGCATGCGACGGGGTGTATGCTTTCTGATCCTTCACCTCGGGACGGTTGAGCAGCTTCTGGAAGGTTGCCGCATAAACCGACACGGGTTTCGGGTTGCCGAGCAGGTAACGAACAAGGTCGATAACATGCACGCCGAGGTCGATCAGCGGGCCGCCGCCCGAATAACGCTTATCGCCGAACCAGCCACCGGGGTTGCCGTTGCGGCGCAGATAGTTTGCTTTGGCATAATACAGCTCGCCGAAGTGACCGTTGTCGATGTAATCCTTCAGGATTGCGGCATCGTTGCCGTAACGGCGGACAAAGCCGACCATAAGAAGCTTGCCGTTTTTCTCGGCAGCCTCTTGCATGGCAATGGCTTCCTCGGTAGACATTGCCATCGGTTTCTCACAAAGCACATGCTTGCCTGCGTTCAGCGCGGCGATGGTGCAAGGTGCGTGCGCGGCGTTCCAGGTGCAAACGCTGACAGCGTCAATTTCGGGAAGTGCCAGCATTTCCTCTGCACTTGTAAACAGGCGCTCCACACCGTAGGTCTCGCCCATTTTCTTGAGTTGTTCCTCGTTGATGTCGCAGAATGCATACAGCTCCACATTGGGGTTTGCCTGATAGCCAACGATGTGAGAGTGCGAGATGCTGCCGACACCGATAATACCAACCTTGATCTTATCGCTCATAATTCTATACCTCCTGAACGGAAATAATATCTAACTTGAAGTCTAGCACGAATGCGCCCAAATGTCAACGCGATTATCCATACAGCGAAAATTTTGTAAGAAAATCGCAAAAAAGGCTTTTCTTTTTCATCGTTTCGCCATATAATAATGGGTAGAAATTTTATATATTAGGAGGCAAACAGCAATGGCATCCTCTCTTGATAACATCCGCCGTGTGCATTTTGTCGGCATCGGCGGTTCGGGTATGAGTCCGCTCGCCGAGATCCTGCACGAGCTCGGCTTTTCTATCACCGGCTCCGACTGGGGTGAGTCGGACAATATCCACCGCTTAGAAGGTCTGGGTATTACGATTTACAAAGGACACTTTGCCGAAAACCTCGGCGATACCGAGCTTCTTGTATATACCTCAGCAGTCAGCGGCGACAACCCCGAGCTGGTCGCCGCCAAAGAACGCGGTATCCCGACGATTGAGCGCGGTATGCTGCTGGGCGAGATCTCGCAACGCTACGAAAAGACTGTTGCCGTTGCGGGTACACACGGCAAAACCACGACCTCGTCGATGCTGTCGCATACACTTTTGAAAGCCGATATTGACCCGTCGGTGTTTATCGGCGGTCGTCTTCCCCTGATCGGCGCCAACGGTCGTGCAGGCAAATCGGATATCATGGTGTGCGAGGCGTGCGAATTTCAGGATCACTACCTCTCGATGCGCCCTGCCGTCGGCATTATTCTGAATGTCGACGCCGATCATCTGGAATACTTCGGTTCGCTTGAGGGCGTTATTGCATCGTTCAACAAATTCTCGCACCTGTGTGACACGCTTGTGATCAACGCCGACGACGAGAACACCCGCAAGGCGGTTGACGGCATTGACAAACCGATCATCACCTGCGGTCTGTCAGACGGTTGCGAATGGCAGGCGAAACATGTGGTGTTTAACGAATCCTACGGCTCGTATGACTGCTATCACAACGGCGAATTTTTCGCACATATCACCTTGGGTGTACCCGGCGAGCACAATGTTTTGAACTCCCTCACCGCAGTTGCCGCGGCGGTACTGTGCGGTGCCACTGCCGATCAGATTGCTGACGGCATTGCCGATTTTCACGGCGCGGGCAGACGCTTTGAATTCCTCGGCACTTTTGCGGGTGTGACCGTCGCCGACGACTACGCCCACCACCCCACCGAGATCACAGCAACCCTCACCGCCGCCAAAGCAATGGGCTATAACCGCGTGTGGGCGATCTTCCAACCCTTTACTTTCTCGCGTACCGCACGACATCTGGACGATTTTGCCACGGCACTGTCGCTTGCCGATACCGCTGTTGTCAGCGATATTATGGGATCGCGCGAACATAACACCTGGAATGTGCATTCGGATCAGATCACGGCAAAAATGGCAAACGGTGTGTATATTCCCGCCTTCCCCGAGATTACCGACTACATTCTTGAGAATGTGCAAGAGGGCGATCTTGTCGTAACAATGGGTGGCGGCAATGTGTATTACTGTGCACGGATGATCGTGGAAAAGCTCAAAGAAAAGGAATAAACCCCGCTATCAAAGGAGGTCAAATCGTATGTCAAACAAACAATCGGGCGGCATTTATGATGCCCGCACACTGGGAACACCGAAAATGATCGTGCTTGGCGCACAGCATCTGTTTGCGATGTTCGGCGCGACGGTGCTTGTACCGCTTCTGACAGGACTGGATGTGGCAACAACCTTGCTGTGCGCGGGTCTTGGAACACTGCTGTTCCACCTTGTCACAGGCGGCAAAGTGCCCGCCTTCCTTGGTTCGTCATTCGCGTTTCTCGGCGGCTACGCGGCAATTACAGACCTTGCCGGTACTCAAGGGTATGAGACGATGACCGCCGCTCAGCTTCTGCCCTACGCCTGCCTCGGTGTAGCGTGCGCAGGTTTGCTGTATCTGGTGCTCGCCGCGATCATCAAAGCGGTCGGCATCAACAAAGTCATGAAGTTCTTTCCGCCTGTTGTGACGGGCCCGATCATCATTGCGATCGGCCTCGGACTTGCAGGTTCAGCGGTTTCCAACTGCCAGAGCAACTGGCTGATCGCCTTTTTGGCACTTGCCATCATCATTGTATTCAATGTGTGGGGCAAGGGTATGCTGAAGATTATCCCCATCCTGCTGGGTGTTCTCGGCTCGTGCGCGGTTGCAGTGGTGCTGGCACTCATCTGGGGTGAGACGATCACACTGGAAGGCGGTGCACAAGTTATCGCCATTGCAGGCAATCCCGCATTGCAACTTTTTGATGTTGCGGCGCTGGAGGATCTGAAAACCGCGGCTTGGATCGGCTTCCCCATCGGCTGGGATCGCACCGTGTTCGGCGGTGTGGACTGGTCCAACGGCGCACTGGTGATCTCGTCGATCGTTGCCATTATGCCGATTGCACTGGCAACCATGATGGAACACATCGGCGATATCTGCGCCATTGGCTCCACCTGCGGCAAAAACTTTGTGAAAGACCCCGGTCTGCACAGAACATTGATCGGTGACGGTCTTGCCACCACACTTGCCTCGCTGTTCGGCGGCCCTGCTAACACGACCTACGGTGAAAACACGGGTGTCCTCGCACTGTCGAAGGTGTATGATCCCCGCGTCATCCGCATTGCGGCGATCTTTGCCGCGGTGCTCAGCTTCTGCCCGAAGTTTGCTGCTCTCATCCACCTCATCCCCACAGCGGTCATCGGCGGTATCTCCTTTGTGCTGTACGGTATGATCTCGGCGGTCGGTGTGCGCAATGTCGTGGAGAATAAGGTTGACTTCTCCAAGAGCCGCAACCTCATTGTCGCGGCAATCATCCTTGTCTGCGCACTGGGTCTGACGGGTGGTATCACCTTCTCGGTGTTCGGCATCACCATCACGCTGTCTGCCCTTGCGGTGGCGTCGCTTGCGGGTATTATCCTCAACGCGATCCTGCCCGATAAGGATAAAGTGAAAGTCGATTGATTGTAATAAGAAAGCCTCCCCTTACACCGGGGAGGCTTTCTTGTTTATTCCGCATAATGCTGAGCCTGTGCGGTCCATAAAGTGTGATACTGTCCGTGATCATCAACGATCAACTCATCGTGCGAACCGTATTGCACAACCTTGCCCTCGTGGAACACCACGATCTTATCACAAAAGCGGCAGGAAGACAAGCGATGGCTGATAAACACCGCGGTTTTATCCCCCACGATCTCATTAAAACGGGCATACACATCTGCTTCGGCGATTGGATCAAGCGATGCGGTCGGTTCATCCAGAATGAAGAACGGCGCATCCTTATATAGCGCACGGGCAAGCGCGATCTTTTGCGCTTCGCCTGTAGAAGTATCCAAGCCGTCGACATCGTATTCTTTGCCGCAACAGGTATCAAGACCTTTTTCCAATTCACGCAAGCGATCACCGTAACCAACGCGTTCAAGCACCTCAGTTACCCGCTCGGGATCATAATCGAGTGAGCAGGCAACATTCTCGGCGAGCGAAAAATGGAACAGGTAAAAATCCTGAAACACGACCGAGAACAATGCCATATACTCCTCATAATCGTAGCGTGTGATGTCGATCCCGTTGAGTAAGATCGTCCCCTCGGTCGGGTCATACAAGCGGCACAGCAGCTTAACAAAGGTACTCTTGCCGCTACCATTCATACCGACAAAGGCAAGTTTTTCACCGATGCGAAATTTGAACGAGATATGCGAGAGTGCATAGGTATCCGCACCGGGATACTTAAACGATACATCCCGAAACTCGATCTCAAAGCGATTGTCCTCGCGCTTTTCCACCGCGAGCGTACCGTGATACATCTCATCAGGCAGATCAAAAAAGCGAAACACCTCTTCAAGGTACTCATTGTTCTGACGCAGACGCACAAAACTGCCCACACACTCAAGATACGCGTTGACGAATCGCAAGACCGTGCCTTGATACAGTACAAAATTACCGATGCCGAATGTGCCGATAAACGCTTTGCCCGCCACATAGATACCGAGCATCACATTGAGCAGCGTGGTGGTTACATCCACAAGCAAAAAATTCGGCACTGCATTCCTGTATACATTTTTAGCGTAAGATGTATCGTATAAAAACTTCTTGCAATGCGAAAGAATCAGCTTCTTAGCCCCCATCACCCATCGGTCGGGAGTACCGTCTCGCTCAAAACGATTGATCAATGCATAACCCTGTCCGTGCTTTGCCCATATCGCATTGGTTTTCGGCGCAAAATACCGTACGGAGAATGTGTTGACGAGGATCGCCAACACAACAAACACAACGATCATAAGCAACGACCACGGCGAATTGACAAACGCCAAAAATCCACTGAGTGGTACATCAGACACAGTCTTAAGCATCGATGCGGTCAACGACACTGACAGAATGATGTCAAGTGCCGATTGTAGAAGATTTCGATATTCCCACATTGGTCTTGCCAATCCGTGACCGCCGTGATTGGCAAGATCGCGCAAGCGTTGACGGAGAAGCGCGGTTTCGGGATCATCAAAATGCTTGAACTGCATACGGCTCTGCGCACGCAAATACAGCAGTTCCATACGATCCCAAAAAAGCTTATTTTCCTGCTCAACTTTGCAATCGACCGCACGCTTGATCACTTGAATAATCACAGTACCAACGACGGTAATACAAGCAAGCATCATCAGATGCGCTACATCCTTTTTTGCAAATACCGCATTGATCAGCACCGAAGACATATACAATGCAAAATACGGCATCAGAATAGAGGTAAGCGAGGTAACCGTCTGCCAGATCAGATAACGCGGTGCCGCTTCAAACAGCAGACGATAGGCGCGCACAAGCATCCGAATATCGGTCTTGAGAGAGCGTTTGTTTTTCTTATCTGCCATTACTCCTCGCCTCCTTCCCGATAGTAACGACTTTGCACATCGAACAGCTCCCGATATTTACCGCCGAGCGCCATCAGTTCCTCATGCGTACCGCATTCGGCAAAGCGTGCGCCATCGAGCAGATAGATACGGTCGCAAAAGCGCGCCGAAGCAAGGCGATGGCTAATAAAAACGGCGGTCGCACCGTGCGTGATCTCATTGTATTTCTCATACATCCGATTTTCCGCGATCGGATCGAGCGCCGCGGTCGGCTCATCGAGGATCATGACAGGCGCATCACGATACAGCACGCGAGCAAGGAGCAGGCGTTGCCACTCACCTCCCGAAAAGTCCACCGCCTCTTTATCGCCTTCACGATAAAGAGAGGTATCAACACCTTTCGGGAGTGAACGGATCTTATCGGCGATTCCCGCAAGCTCCAGACATTCCCACAAGCGTGCGTCATCCACCTCTTGCCGATCGCACAGCGCAATATTTTCCGCCACCGAGCACGGGAGTTTCACATATTCCTGCGGCAACAAGGAAAACAGCGTAAACAGTTCCTCGAGATTATACTCAAAGATTGAATGACCGTCGATGAGCACTTCGCCCTCGGTCGGCACAAGCAGGCCGCACATCAGCTGAGTCAGCGTGGTCTTGCCCGCGCCGTTGAGTCCGACGAGCGAGATCTTCTCCCCCGCTTCGATCTTGAAGCTGACATTCTCCAGTACATTTTTATCTCCTTCGGGATAACGGTAGGTCACACCCCGAAACTCCACCGACAATGCGCTTTTACAAGGAAGTGGAATGCCTGCACCGTGATTGAAAAGATCGTGGTTTTCTTCCATATACTCAATAGCATCCGACAAGGCAAGCTTTTGGTCGTGGAGTCCCGCCAGATAGTTGATAATGTCACTGATGAATGTCGCCATTTGCGTGACAGCAGAAAAATACAGCACAAACATCGACGCATCGATCGTACCGCTCAGCGCCCCTTGAATCAGAAACCAATAGGCGATACCATCGCGCAGGGCAGCAATTGTGAAGATCACCGCGTAACAGACATTGGCGTTGTGCTGACGCACTTTGATAAAACGGATGATATCCGTCATCGTGATTGCCGCTTTTTGATTAAGATACGATGCCATATCATAGAGACGCACATCCTTGCCGATTGCGGGATCGTTTGACAAATACCAGCTGATATAGTCTGTGCGACGCTCGGCGGCATTGCGTTCGTCCCGAAGCTCAAAATTCTTTTTGTTTTCACGGCGTTGCAAAAAGAAGATGATCAACGATCCGCCTATAAGCAACAAAATTATAGCAGGATGCAAAAGCGCAATGACCGAGCCAAAGAATACAAAGCAGATCACATTAATTATCATCGTGGCAAAATTGATGAGATAGGTTCCGGGACTGGCATAGCCATTGCCCCCCATCAGCGCCCACGCCCCTTCCCGCAAACGGCGATGATCGGGATCAAGCATAAGCTGATAATCGTTGCGGTAGCCTCTCTCAAGCATTTCGTACCACAAGCGGTTGGAGTTGACATCGCCGATCAGGTTATCGGCATCACTAAGTAACCGTCTTATGATGTGAAACACCATCTGTGCGCCCATCGTCACGACAATGGTAAGCACCACTGCCGAAAACACATCTGCCGTTTCCAGACTGCGTAAGATCCACGATGAGGAATATAAATCGAGCACATACAGGATCACACCGACAGGAATCATTGCCAAGGCAATATACGCTAAGCGCTTATCCCATTGCCACACCTTTTTCAGCGCCCATTTAACACAAACCAATGTGGAATATTTTGCTTTGCGGCGTTCTTCCTTTTTAGATTTTTCGGCCATAACGATCGACCTCCTTTCGTTTGCAGTATACAACAACAGGTCTTTCATTGCCGTATTCTGGCACGAAAGACCTGTTTTTTGGCGTGAAAAATTATCCGAGCGGTAAAATGACTTCCGTCGTATATCCGCCGTCTTCACTGGCGCGGGTAACAAACCCACCGTAACCTTTGACAAGACTATCAACCCGTGACAAACCGAAGCCGCGATCTTTTCCTTTGGTGGAGGCGAAGATTTCCCCAAGTTTTTGCTGTTTTTTGCCCGCAGAGTTGGTAAAGCACATATACAGCTGTGTGCCTTTGACACAAATATAGATACGCACAAACCGATTGCCCTCGGGCAGCTGCTCACATGCCTCCATCGCATTATCAAGCAAATTGCCGACGATCACGCACAGGTCAATATCCGCAACCGTCAAGGAGGCAGGCACACTTGCCGTGGCATCCACTGTGATCTTTTTCTCCCGCATCAGTGTGAGCTTGCTGTTGAGGATGGCATTGAGCATCGTATTGCCCGTTTTGAGCACCGTGTCGACCTTGACAAGCGTATCGTTGATCTCCTGCAAAAACACTTTTGCCTGCTCGATATCGCCGTTTTCGAGATGCGCGGTAAGCGCTTGCATATGATTGTGATAATCGTGCCGCCAACCGCGCATTTTTCGGTACATACTCTCCACTTCGATATAGTGCTGTTCCATCACGGCATTCTGATACGCCGCCACATTTTTCTTTGAAAACCCAAACATATCACATCGTCCTCACATAATTGATCCACGCCTCGCCGAGCGCATCGTACAGTCCTTTGGCAAGAGGTACCTCGACACCGTTATCCAGCTGAATGCTTGTTTTGGCGATACGGGTAATGTGCGTCAATCCAACCAAAAACGATCGACCGCATTTAAAAAAGCCGTCTCCAAAGCGCTCAAAAAGCTCCCCAATCGTCATACGAAATCTGTATTCTCCGTGCGTGGTATACAACTGCATATAATGACCTTGTGCTTCAGCATACAAAATATCCTGTTCGCACACGCGCACGACTTCTTTACCGACAGGCAGCAGAAAAAAGCGCGGCTGAGAAGCTACGGCATCTACGGCGCGAGAAAGCACCTCAAACAGCTTGTCGGTTTTCACAGGCTTCATCAGATAGTGAAGCGCCGCCACATCATATCCTTCGGAAATGTAATCGGGATAGCCTGTTATGAACACGATCTGCACAGTCTCATTATTCTTTCGAAGTTCTCGTGCGAGTTCAACCCCGTTCATTTTACCCATTTCAATATCCAGCAACAGAACATCGACATTGCTGTTTTCACTGTAATCAAACAAAAACGCTTCTGCCGAAGGGAACGCGACAATATCCATACAAACACCGCGTTCCTGTGCAAATTGTGTGACCTTCTTTTTCAGCCATTCGATTTGCGAAGGCTCATCGTCGCAAATGACCACTCTCATAGTCTCACCCTTTTATCAAATCCTTCACGACCTCGCCTGCCAGTACCAATCCTGCCGCAGACGGGACAAACGAGATGCTTGCGGGCAATCGCCGACCGCCTTCGGGCGGCACAACGGGGTCTTCCCTGGAATATACGACCTTGCACGAGGTGATGCCGCGCAGTTTCAACTCGCGGCGCATCACACGCGCCAGCGGACAGACGGAGGTTTTGGTGATATCCGCCACCTCAAAACGGGTGGGGTCAAGTTTGTTCCCCGCTCCCATACAGCTGATCACGGGGATATCGAGTGCCTTTGCGCGCACGATCAGCTCCACTTTTGCAGGGACATGATCGACCGCGTCGACAATATAAGAATACGATGACAGATCTATCTCATCGGCTGTTTCAGGTGTATAAAACAGCGCCTTGGTTGCTACTTCACAAACGGGGTTGATATCCCGCACGCGCGAGGCGGCCACCTCCACCTTCGGCTGTCCGACAGTGGAATGAAGCGCAATCAATTGGCGGTTGATGTTTGTAATACTCACCGTGTCGTTATCCACCAGCAACAGCCGTCCGACACCTGCACGGGCAAGTGCCTCCACCACATAGGAGCCGACGCCGCCCACACCGAACACAGCAACCGACGCGTTATGCAGTTTTGCCACCGCGTCGTCGCCGATCAGCATCGCGGTTCGTTCAAATTGTTCGTTCATAACAGGGACTCCTTCAATCGTCATAATGGTCCGTAAACGGTATAAGCGGTTTGCCGTCGCCATGGCGATAGGCGGGCACCATGGCAACATTAACATTGTGCAGACTGCGGAACAGCTGAGCATCCGCCTGCGGGTGTTGTGCTTTGACCGACGCGATCAGTTCCTTGACCTCCTGTCGTTTGGAGCCGCCGCATCCCGTATCGGACAAGGGGCAACCGCTGTGCAGAAAGGTCAGCGCACTGTTTGCCTTCCACAACTGAATATCCCGCTCTGCGACAGCATATAACGGGCGGATAAGTTCCATCCCGTCGTAATTTTCCGCCTTGACTTTGGGCATCATGGTTTTTACTTCGGCGCCGTAGAGCATACTCATCAATGCGGTTTCCACCACATCGTCACGGTGATGCCCGAGCGCGATCTTATTGCATCCGTGCTGTTGCGCCAGCTTATACAGCCAGCCGCGGCGCATCCGCGCGCACAGATAACAAGGTGAGCCGTCGGTTTGCTCCGTAACCACGCGAAAAAGCGGCACTTCCTCAATCACAAGCGGCAGTTCCAACGCCGTGCCGAGTGCCTCCAGCTGTGCGCGATCCTCGGCGGTGTAACCGGGGTCGACGCAAAGGAAGGTCAGTTCAAAAGGAAATTCACTGTGACGCTGAAGCTGCTGCATACATTTTGCGAGCAGAAAGGAATCCTTGCCGCCCGAGATGCACACCGCCACGCGGTCGTTCGGTTTAAGCAACTCATAATCTTTAAGCGCACCGACAAACGGTTGCCAGATACTTTTGCGGTAGGTTTTAAAAATCGTGCGTTCAATGCGTTGACACTCCGTCACGGCGACACCTCCTGTTTTTACGATACCCCCAGTATAGCATAGTTTGCACAATACCGCAATTCCTATTTGCTATATAATAAAAACTGTGTTATAATGTTTCTATAAAGTTATGAAGGAGTCGATAAGAATGGATCGTTCGTATATATTTTCTCGTGTAGACCACACACTTCTGAAGCCGACAGCGACGCTGTCACAGGTCTTTGCCCTTTGTGAAGAAGCGGTCGCCTATAACACTGCCAGCGTCTGCATCCCGCCGCGCTTCATCAAGGCGGTCAAGGATCGATTCGGTGATACGCTGACCATCTGCACCGTAATCGGTTTTCCGCTTGGCTATCAGACAATAGCCGTCAAGGTTGCCGAAACGCGCGACGCGGTGCAAAACGGCGCGGACGAGATCGATATGGTGATTGCGCTCGGGGATGTCAAAGACGGCGAGTTTGATGCTGTTACCGCTGAAATCAAAGCGGTTAAAGAGGCGTGTGGCGGAAAACTGCTCAAAGTGATCATCGAAACCTGCTATCTGACAGAAGAAGAGAAAATCGCGCTGTGCCGCTGTGTGAGTGACGCAGGCGCGGAATTTATCAAAACCTCAACGGGCTTCGGCACAGGCGGTGCGACCCTTGAGGATGTTGCACTTTTCAAAGCACACATCGCTGAAGGCGTGAAAATCAAAGCGGCAGGCGGCATCCGCACCAAAGACGATATGATTGCGTATATCGAAGCGGGCTGTGACCGCATTGGCACTTCGGGTGCTGTCGCGGCATTGACAAGTGGTGATTGATATGGCAAAACGCATTTTCTGGATCGTGGCGGACAGCTTTGGCATCGGCAACGCCCCCGATGCGGCGGCTTTTGGCGACGAAGGCGCGAACACGCTTCATTCCTGTCAGCAAAGCGGCAGGCTTCGCCTGCCTGTGATGCGCACGATGGGTCTGTTCAATATCGACGGCGTGACGGGTGAACTCCCTGTCGAACGACCGACAGCGAGCTTCGGCAGACTGCAGGAAGCATCGGCAGGCAAAGACACCACCGTCGGACATTGGGAACTGTGCGGACTGACGAGTGCGTCTCCCCTGCCGACCTACCCAAACGGCTTTCCTGCAGAAATTCTTGACAAGCTCAAAGCGGCTTTCGGCAGAGAGATTCTGTGCAACAAGCCGTATTCGGGAACAGCGGTCATCCGCGACTACGGCGAGGAGCATCTGAAAACGGGTGCGCTCATTGTGTACACCTCGGCAGACAGCGTGTTGCAGATTGCGGCACATGAGGACATTGTGCCGCTCGTGGAACTGTACCGATGCTGTGAAGCAGCGCGGGCAATTATGCAAGGCGAACACGCCATCGGTCGAGTGATCGCGCGACCGTTTGTCGGCGGTACAGCAGACAGTTTCGCCCGCACGGCAAACCGTCACGATTATTCGCTCACACCTCCGCAGGACACCTTGCTTGATCACCTTCAAACAGCAGGCAAAGAGGTTATAGCAGTCGGCAAGATTGCGGATATTTTTGCGGGCAAGGGGATCTCACGCTCTGTCCGCACCGAGAATAACGCCGACGGTCTAGCCAAAACGCAATCCCTGATGAACGAGGATTTTAAGGGACTGTGCTTTGTAAATCTTGTCGATTTTGATATGGTATACGGGCACCGTCGCGATGTGGCGGGATACACTGCCGCACTCAACAAACTGGATGACGCGTTGTTTGATCTGCTCAGTGCGATGCGTGAAGACGATGTACTCATTCTCACTGCCGATCACGGCTGTGATCCCGCATATAACGGTACCGACCACACAAGAGAGTGTGTGCCGGTGCTCATCTGGTCCCACACGCTTCGTCGCGGCGTCAACCTCGGCACGCGTGACAGCTTCGCCGATGTCGGTGCCACGGTAGCCGAGTTGCTTGGTATAGACGCACCTATTGACGGCACAAGTTTTGCAAAGGAGTTGATTCCGTGAACAAGTATCAGAAGTTGATCGATGCTGCTGCGGCGGCAAGACAGCAAGCCTATGCTCCCTACTCGCAATTTGCTGTCGGCGCGGCACTTTTGGGCGGTGACGGCATCATATATACGGGATGCAATGTTGAAAACGCGTCTTTTGGGTTGACTTGCTGTGCCGAACGCACAGCGCTTTATAAGGCGATCACAAACGGCACACACCGTTTTCTTGCGCTGGCGGTCGTTGGCGGTACGGTCGGCGACGGCATCAACACCCCTTGCCCGCCCTGCGGCATCTGCCGTCAGGCACTTGCGGAGTTTTGTGAGGACGATATGCCCATCGTGCTTGGCAACGGCGAAGTGCTTACACTCGACGAGCTGTTGCCGCACGCGTTCCGAATGGAGAAATAAGCTATGACGATGTATGACATTATTGTCAAGAAAAAACGCGGTGAAGCACTCACCGATGAAGAAATCCGCTACTGGATCCAAGGTGTCACCGACGAGTCTGTAAACGATTATCACAGCGCGGCACTGTTAATGGCGATCTGCTTTCAGGGGCTGGATGAACGCGAGACGGCAACCCTGACCGATGCGATGATGCACAGCGGCGATGTCGCCGATCTGTCCGCGATTGACGGCTTTACCGTTGACAAGCACTCGACAGGCGGTGTCGGTGATAAGACCACGCTGGTGGTCGCGCCGCTTGCCGCGGCATGCGGACTCAAGGTCGCGAAAATGTCGGGTCGCGGACTCGGACACACGGGCGGTACGATTGACAAGCTCGAAGCGATCGACGGCTTTCAGACAACGCTTTCCGCAGAGCGTTTCACGCAATGTGTCAAAGATCACGGATTATGCGTCATTGCGCAAAGCGGCGATATCGCACCCGCCGACAAGGCGCTGTATGCCCTGCGGGATGTGACGGGTACGGTGGATAACCTGTCACTCATAGCCTCCTCAATCATGTCCAAAAAGCTCGCCAGCGGCGCCAAAGCACTGGTACTGGATGTTAAAGCGGGCAGTGGCGCGTTTATGAAAACGACCGAGGATGCCGTGGCGCTTGCCAAAGCGATGGTGGATATCGGCACACGGCACGGCCGCGAGGTCACGGCACTCATCACCGATATGGACCGCCCGCTCGGATTTGCTATCGGCAACGCATTGGAAGTACGCGAGGCGATTGACACACTCAAAGGCAACGGTCCTGCCGACCTGACGGAGCTGTCGCTGTCGATCGTCACGCAGATGCTTTGTATGGCAGGACGCGGTGACGCGACACAGTGCCGAGCTCAAGCAAAAGCGGCGCTTGCAAGCGGAAAAGCGCTTGCAAAGCTCCGTGCGATGATCGAAGCACAAGGCGGTAACGGAGCAGTAATCGATAATCCGAACGCATTGCCGCTTGCACCTCACTGTTTGCTTGTAAACGCCCCAAAAAGCGGTTTTATCGTCAAGACTGACACCGAGGCTGTCGGACGCGTTTGCACGCTTCTCGGCGCAGGACGCGCCAAAAAAGAGGATGCGATTGATATGGGTGCGGGTCTGATCCTGCACAAAAAGACGGGCGATGCCGTTTGTGAAGGTGATACACTCGCGGCGCTGTATTGCTCCGACGACCGATTGCTCCCCGCCGCGCGGGAGGCGTTCCTGAACGCTGTCACCATCGACAGGCAAGCGCCCGCACGCACGGACTTGATTTTAAAAACCATTACAAAAGAGGATATATGAGAAAAGGAGCTGACGCCATTCACGGCGACAGCTCCTTTATTTATTGCTTTTTCATCTGACGCAGGAACAACAGCACCGCAAATGCAAGCAACACAGCGGCATAACCGATCACCCAGCACAGATGTCCTGCGATTGCCGACCATTCTCCCGCGAGCACGGCGCGCTCCATTTCCACCGCATGAACAAACGGGAACATATACGCGATCTTTTTGAACGCACCGCCCACAAGGTCGAGATCGAACCAGATCCCCGACAGCCACGCCGAGACATTCGTCAGAAGCGCTCCGCAGATGCCGCCGACCTGCTTATCGTTGAAAATACTCCCGCAAAGCAGACCGAACGCGATAAACAGCACGCAGACGGGAATAATCGCGATCACCGCATACAGAATATGCACAGTCACGGGCAGTCCCAGCGCGATCGCTGCCACATAACAAATGATGCACTGTGCAATCGCAATCGGTAACACGGGAAGAGTGTAACCAAGAATGAAATCGAGCGGTGTCATAGGCGTGGTATACAACCGCTGTAACAGCGAACTGCCGCGGTCTTTGGCAATAAGCGTTGCGGAGAACAGCGACATAAATGATAGCCCAAAAACCGTAATACCCGGTGTCAGGTGTTGAATTTCAAACAGCGCTACCGGGATGTTTGCCTGAATGGCACTGAGCATAAAAATCAGCACCAGCGGAAATCCGAGTCCAAAGGCAATATTGAGCGGGTCGCGAAGAATCTCTTTGGCATTACGCCTGGCAAATGTCCACAGTCTCATACGACCACCCCCTGTGCAAAGCGGATGAACGCTTCTTCAAAACGATCGGTCTGTGCCTGTTCTTTGATCGCGGCAGCCGTATCGCACACAAGAAGTCTGCCATCCTTCATAATTGCGACGCGGTCGGAAAGCGTCTCAGCTTCTTCCATATAATGTGTTGTGAGGATCACGG
The DNA here is from genome assembly GCA_045651865.1 of Acutalibacteraceae bacterium. Lineage (GTDB taxonomy): Bacteria > Bacillota > Clostridia > Oscillospirales > Acutalibacteraceae > RGIG1959. The sequence continues at coordinate 64 of JAZRTC010000147.1, read as the reverse complement.
TAACGGTGCCTTTGAGAGCGCGGATGATCTTCCACAGCTCCGCGCGTGCCAGCACATCCAGCCC
>JAZRTC010000146.1:0-11420 GCA_045651865.1 Acutalibacteraceae bacterium | reverse complement strand
CCTTTCCCTGGCAATTCTCGCCGTGTGTATGCCGCTTTCTGTCAGTGCGGCGTATGAAAACACGCATGTCAACACCGGCGATCAGGCTAAAGATATTATGGCAATTGCCGAAACACAGGTTGGTTATCTGGAGGGTTCTTTGGCCGGCACGACGGCGGGGGACAACAACTATACCAAATACGGCAAGTGGTATGCGGACTATTTTAACAGTTCGAGCTTTGCTTACGGTGCATGGTGTGCGATGTTTGTCTCCTGGTGTGCCTATCAGGCGGATGTCCCGTCGAACATTTTTACCTACCATGCCTCCTGCACCACAGGTGTGTCGTGGTGGAAACAGCGTGATTTGTTCCAATATTCCGAATATTACGGCGGCAATTATGTACCGAAAGAGGGCGATGTGATTTATTTCGGTGACAGCCGTACCAGCATGTCCCATGTCGGTCTTGTCCGTTATGCGTCGGGCGGTAAAGTGTATACAATTGAAGGTAACACCAGCGGACAGAACGGTGAGATCAACGAGGGCGGCGGCTGCTTCAAAAAATCCTATTCGCTCGGATATTCCCGCATCGTCGGCTATGCTACACCGAATTATGAAATCGGTACAGGATCCCGCGCCGAAAAACTCGGCACCTATCGTATCACGGCATCCAGCTTGAATGTGCGCAAAGGCACCGATACATCCTACGATATTGTTGGTGAGTTGTTAAGAGATGAGCTCGTTGTCGTTACCGAACTGAAAAACGGTTGGGGCAAGGTAACGCTGGAAGATGGAACAAGCGGATGGTGCTCCATCGAACAATATGGCGAATACATCGGTATTGATGTGCTGGATTGCGAGATCACACCGACGGAAAACGACACACAACTAAGCTTTGTAACGGATGAAAACGGCTCGGTTACATTCACTAACAACAGTAATCAGGAAGCGGCGTTGGAGCTTCCGTTGTTGCTTGCGGCAGGTAACCGCACGACCCCGTATCTCAATATCGCTGTTGAGTGTCACAGCGGTCGCTATGCCTTTGGTTTGGTGAATACAGATACAGGATATTCCGTGATGCGTGATCCGATGTCGGGCGACGAGCTTGTTGAGACTTCCGCCCGATGCTATATGGGTACGGATGAACGCTTGCAGATCGATATCGGCTATTGGTGGGCGCCTGAAGACGGCTGTACAATTGATACGGCGGTGCTGTATCTGGAGCCGCATACGGAGATTAAGATTCAGTTCTGGTATCTGGCAGCAAAAGCCGATACGGTCACTTCGACGGCGTACAATATGCGCGGAACAGAGAATGACCGTGTGGTAGAAGCAGAGGGCATAGTAGGTGATGTCAACGCTGATGATGCAGTAACAACTGCCGATGGCCGTGCCATTCTCAAGCATCTGCTCGGATCTGATACAATCAGTGGTGCATCGCTTGTCCTTGCGGATTTTGACGGCAACGGTGATGTGTCTACAGCGGATGTGCGTGAGCTTCTGATTTCGCTTATGTAATTATTGAAAAGCCACCTTTGTCGGTTGACAAAGGTGGCTTTTGTTATGTACGGTTGATATGTGTTTTTGACCATAAAAACAATGCTTCGGACATTTCTTGAAAGTGAATCGTACCGCCGTTTTTCAACAGTCGGAAGGTACCGAGAATCTGACGGTTGTCAGGGGATAAGGCTTTATGCAGTTCGTCTTTGTTTCGGAGATACCGTCCGCATTGCTGATAGGCAATGGCTTGCAAAACAAATGAAGCGGATTTGTATAATCCTTTGAGGATGTCGTCGCTTTTCTCGTACAGCATATTATGAACACAACCGTGATAAATATTGCACACACCTGTTTTAATTGCTTTTTCAACAGCAGAAGCATTGATTACAGCGGTTAGCTCATCAAGAGTTCCTTTAATCGGAACGGTATCATAATAAAACTGGAACAGGTCGGATGCCTCCCAGTTTATGATCTCATTTTTACCCGAAAGAAAACCGCATATAGATTCGCGATTCGGTAATGTATCCAGCATCGTGTTATAAGTATGAATATCACACGCAGACAGTTCGTCGAGTATTACCACGACATCGATATCGCTGGTTTCGGTAGCTTCTGCCCGTGCATAACTTCCCTGAAGTCCGACAAACCGGACACGCTCTGCGAAGGTGTTGTCCAGTGCCTGCAAAAAAATTGTCAGCCAGCTATGTATCTCGATCATCATATCCCCTCCATAAACTGCGACAGAAGTGCTTTGCTTATAAAATCAAAACCCGCTGATGTTTATCAGCGGGTTTTGATTTTGGTCGGAGTGTCGGGATTTGAACCCGAGGCCTCTTGGTCCCGAACCAAGCGCGATACCAAACTTCGCCACACCCCGATATTTTGTTGTTGTCTAGCGGACTTCAAATAGTATAATGGAAAACCCTGAAAAAAGCAAGTCTTTTTTGAAAATTTTTTATTTTTTTCTGAATGAATATTTGCACAATTTTACTTTGCGTGTTTTCGGTTGTGTAAGAAAGCGTGATCAATGGTTTTGCTTGTTGACAATCCCCTGACTCTTTGTTATGATAAAGTGTAGAAGTGATATATAGTTTGGCGGTGGTGGAATGTTAGCATATTTCGGACAAATGAAAGAACTACCGCTGTCGGATATCGTTGTGAACGGATGGCTTTACCGATATTTAGAGCTTCAAAAAGAAGGACTGACAGGTCATCTTGAACAAGCGGGGTTTCCGTTTGATACGGTTTCGTGGGCAATCAATGAAAAGGCAGACCAAGCACAAACCGCCAATCCCGAATGGTGGCCGTATGAGCAAACTGCTTATTGGATGGACGGTATGGAGCGATCGGGTCAGTTACTACGCGACCGTGAGTTGTGTAAACGGGTTGATGCAGTCATAGATTCGGTTATACATCATGTGGATGATGATGGCTATCTCGGCCCGAAGTTTCTGAAAAATACGGATGGATGGAATCGCTGGCCGCATGTGGTGTTCTTCCGCGCAATGATGGCGAAATATGCCGCGACAGGTGATCAACGACTTGTAGAAGCCATTACAAAGCATTATTTGAGCAGTCCATGTGATTATAGTCGTGCTCGTGATGTTATGAATGTGGAGGTTATGCTTTGGGCCTATCGCCACAGCGGTGATGAACGGCTGTTAAGGTGTGCGAAGGAAACCTACGACAAGTACAACGAGCGTACATTTGATGACAACACTGCCAAAGCGCACCTCAGCCGCCGCAAACCGTATGCACACGGCGTGACCTATAATGAGTTTGCAAAGCTCGGTGCAATCTTGTATATGTATACAGGCGAGCGCGGTTACTTGAAAGCGTCTGTTAAAGCGTACGAAAAGTTGGAAAAGCATTTTATGCTTGTCAGTGGATTGCATTGCAGTAATGAGTTTTTATTGGATAATGACTATATGCGGTCGCACGAAACCTGCGATGTGTCGGATTATACCTGGTCGCTTGGCTATTTGCTGATGGCGACGGGAAATGGGCATTATGCCGACCTGTACGAACGATGTGTGTTCAATGCGGGGTTTGGCTCGGTGGATGAGCGATTTCGTGCTTTGCAGTATTTTTCATGCCCCAACCAACTTGTGCTGGATCGCTGTTCCAACCATAACGATTTCTTTAAAGGGCATTCTTGGATGTCCTACCGACCAAATCCGGGGACAGAGTGTTGCCCGGGCAATGTCAACCGCTTCTTCCCGAATTATTGTGCGCGGATGTATATGCAGACAAAGAACGGCATTGCTGCTGTGCTGTACGGTGCATCAGAGTGTTCGTTCACCGTTGATGGAGAACGGGTGCATCTGACACAACAGACAATGTATCCGTTTGATGACCGCATTGTGTTGTCGGTACACGCCGCAAACCCAACGACATTTTCGCTGTCGTTGCGTATTCCTTCGTGGTGCGACTGCCCGTCGCTGTATGTAAACGGACAGGCGGTTTCGGTTGAGGTGAAAAACGGATTCACCACTGTTGAAAGACAGTTTACCGACGGAGATAAGGTGGAACTGCAGTTGCCTTCCAAGGTGGTTGCTCATCGCGATAAAAGCGGCGGTATATACATTGATAAAGGCCCTCTTGTCTATACACTCGGTATGTGGGGTGACCGTCAGACCGATGGTGACGATCCACGCGCGAGCAAAGAGTTTCCTGCGTATAACATCTATCCCGATAAGGATTGGAATTATGCGCTGATGCTTGGAGAGGGAGAACTACCCGATGAGGCGTTCTCATGCACCGTTGGCGAAGAATCGGAGCCGTGGAGGATTGATCGTGTTCCGTGTCGGATTCGCGTGAAAGCGCGCAAGGTGAAAAATTGGACACTTGTGCGAAAACGGAAAATCCGCTATGTTGAGAATTTATATAAGCGTCCATGGGGTCGTATAGAAAAAGAAGGGGATTTTACCTTCACCCCGCGATTGCCGACAAAGGCTCATACAAAGCGGTACGGTTACGGCGATGTGGAGACGATTACTCTTGTTCCGATGGGATGCGCCAAGGTGCGTATGACAGTGCTTCCGGTTGTGGAGGATGAAAGAGGTGGCAACGGTGCATAAATGGAGAGAACACAGCAATTTGCTGTTGTGCTTATTGTTGAATATGGTGTTTAATCTGGACGGAACAATCCCTGCGTGGATTTTACTTGCACTGCATATCTGGCTGGATATTTCGATCGGGTGGTTCTGGCTGGCACTTGGTGTGTGGTTTTTGCTTCTTGTATTGCGTATGGTCTTATTTGCATGGGCAAACAGGTGTGCAACACCCGATCAACCGAAAGAAAACAAAAATCCGTACTCAGTCGGGGCATCCCGGCATAACGATACGGTGAATTGATTTTGAAAGGAGTTTTTCATTATGGGACTTATTAAAGCAGGTATTGGCGCTGTCGGCGGCGTGCTGGCGGATCAGTGGAAGGAGTTTTTCTATTGTGATGCACTGTCGATGGATGTGCTGGTCAAGAAGGGTCAAAAGCGTACGAGCGGTCGTTCCTCCAACACGAAAGGTGAAAGCAACATCATCTCCAACGGTTCGGGTATTGCGGTGGCAGACGGCCAATGTATGATCATTGTTGAGCAAGGCAAAGTTGTAGAATTCTGCGCTGAGCCGGGTGAATACACCTATGACACCTCGACAGAGCCGTCGATTTTTGCAGGCAAATTCGGCCAGAGCATTCTGGATACCTTTAAGACGATCGGCAAGCGTTTTGCTTACGGCGGCGACACGGGCAAGGATCAGCGTGTGTACTATTTCAACACCAAAGAAATCATGAATAACAAATTCGGTACGCCGAGTCCGATCATCTTTGAGGTGATGAACAAGCGTATCGGTATGAGCCGTACGGTGCAGGTGCGTTGCAATGGTGTGTACTCCTACACAATTTCTGATCCGATGCTGTTCTACACCAAGGTGTGCGGCAATGTTGAGGATGAGTATACCCGCGATATGATCGACGAGCAGCTTAAAACGGAGTTTATTTCGGCATTGCAGCCCGCCTTTGGTGTGTTGGCGGAGCAGGAACTTCGCCCTGCACAGCTTCCTGCGAAGGTCAATGAGCTCAAAGAGGCGATGAATGAAGCGCTGAAAGCCGAGTGGGTGGAGTCCCGCGGTATTTCGGTGGAGAAGATTGCCCTGAATCCCATTACCCTCACGGATGAGGATATGAAGAAGATCAACGAGATGGAAGACTCGGCGACCTACGGTGGCAACGCGTTTATGATGGCGGGTCGTATGACCACCGCTACTGCTAATGCAATGGAGACGGCGGCGGGCAATGAAGGCGGCGCTATGAACGGCTTTATCGGAATGGGCATGGCAAACGGCGCCATGGGCGGCGGTTTTAACGCGGCACAGCAATTCCATGCGGCGGGTATGGCACAGCAAGCAGCTCAGCCTGCAGCAGGCGGATGGCAATGCGCGTGCGGCGCCACGGCAACGGGCAAATTCTGCACCGAATGTGGTGCACCGAAGCCTGCGGCAGATGGCTGGACCTGCGCTTGCGGTGCGGTGAATAAGGGTAAATTCTGTGCGGAATGCGGCGCAAAGAAGCCGGAGGGCGCTCCGCTGTACCGCTGTGATAAATGCGGCTGGGAGCCCGAAGATCCGCACAACCCGCCGAAGTTCTGTCCCGAGTGCGGTGATCCGTTCAACGACAACGATAAGATCTGATTTTATCGGATGCTTTCAAGAAAGGAGTGTTTCTTGTGGCACAATTGCTTCACTATAAATGTCCGTGCTGTGACGGTGCGATTGAGTTTGACAGCGGATTGCAAAAGATGAAATGTCCGTATTGCGATACGGAATTTGAAATGGAAACGCTTGCATCCTATGACGAAGTGCTCAGCGGTGAGCAGGGCGATGATATGTCGTGGGACACGGCGGCAGGCACGCAGTGGCAAGAGGGAGAGGCCGACAGTCTGCGCTCGTATGTCTGCAAATCCTGCGGCGGTGAGATTGTCGGTGACGAAACCACCGCGGCAACCTCTTGTCCGTTTTGCGGTAATCCTGTTGTGATGACTGAGCAGTTCAGCGGTATGTTGAAACCTGATTATGTCATTCCTTTTAAGCTGGATAAAAAAGCGGCGTTGGCGGCGCTTCATAAGCACTATATGGGCAAACGCTTGCTTCCGAAGGTGTTTCAGGATCAGAACCATCTGGACGAGGTTAAGGGTGTTTATGTGCCGTTCTGGCTGTTTGACACGGATGCCGATGCCCATATCCGTTATAAAGCAACGCGTGTCCGACATTGGAGTGACAGCCAATACAATTATACCGAGACCAGTCATTATGCGGTGGTGCGCGCGGGTTCTCTTGGGTTTGAGCGAATTCCTGTGGATGGATCCAGTAAGATGGACGATGCACTGATGGAAGCGATCGAACCGTTTGATTTTTCTCAAGCTGTTGATTTTCAAACAGCGTATCTGGCAGGATATCTGGCAGACAAATACGATGTTGATTCCGAACAAAGCATTGAACGCGCCAATACTCGCGTCAAAAGAAGCACTGAGCAGGCGTTTGCGTCCACAGTGATGGGGTATAGCTCCATTGTCCCTGTTTCAACGAACATTCAGTTGCAAAACGGACGCGCGAAATATGCACTGTATCCCGTGTGGCTGTTGAATACCACCTGGAACGGTCAAAAATACACCTTTGCCATGAACGGTCAGACGGGCAAGTTTGTCGGCGATCTGCCAATGGATAAGACGGCGTTCAAGAGATGGTTTTTTGGTTTGTTCGGCGCGGTGGCGGCAGGCGTGTTTGCGCTCAGCTTCCTGCTTTGGTTGCTGTAAGGGGGTGCACAAAATGAAAAAGTTTGGTTCGGTTTTACTTTGCTTCTTTATGTTGTGCGCTGTTCTGTCGGTCTCGGTGTTTGCGCATCCCGACCGTCTTGTGGATAACGCTGATCTGTTGACTGTTGATGAGGAAACCGCCATCCGCGCAAGGCTGGATGAGGTCAGCGAAACTTATCATACGGATGTTGTGATTGTGACAACGCTTTCCACGGGTGGTAAAACTCCGATGGCGTATGCCGATGATTTCTTTGATTATAACGGCTACGGATACGGCGAAAACTATGACGGTGTTTTACTGTTGATCAGTATGGAGGACCGCGACTGGTGGATCTCCACGACAGGACTGGGAATCCGTGCGTTTGAGGACAGTACGATCGAGCTGATCGGCGATCTGATGCTCAGCGATCTTTCAAGCGGCTGGTATGCGGATGCATTTGAGATTTTTGTTGATGAATGTGAATATTATATCAACGGTGAGATCAACGGATTTCCGTTTGATTTCGGTTTCAATCTGATCGTAGCTTTGGTGATCGGACTGGTCGTGGCGTTTATTGCAACGATGGTTATGAAAAGCAAGCTGAAATCCGTGCGTCGGCAATCGGCGGCGACGGAGTATGTCAAAACCGATAGCTTACGGATTACGCAGTCGAATGAGATTTTCCTGTATCGCAATGTATCGGCAGTCAAACGGGCTACCGAGTCAAGCGGTTCACGCACACACACTTCCTCGTCGGGCAGATCGCACGGCGGTGGTGGCGGTAAATTCTGATGAAGATGTATTATGTGTATCTTCTTCGGTGCGCCGATGATACGCTTTATTGCGGATATACAACGGATGTACAACAGCGTGTTAAGACGCATAATGATGGAAAAGGTGCCAAATATACGAAGTCGCGCCGTCCCGTTGAAGTGGTCTATACCGAGGAGTTTTTGTCAAAAACCGATGCACTTAAGCGGGAATGTGCCATCAAACGGATGACGCGTGAACAGAAAATTCTTATGATACAAAAAAAGGAGCAAGCCTGACGGCTTGCTCCTTTTTGTTAGGTGTTTAATCCCAGTTCTTCGCGTGAGTAGGCTCTTGTATCGGCGGTGTGACCTTGCGCGTCAATCACAGTTACACGCAGGTATTTTGCTTGCGGATGAAGCTCAATCGCGGCAGAGGTGATGTCTTGTCCTGTTTCGGCATGAACGGAGTAGGGGTGTTTGCTGCCAAAATGACAGATCACGCGGGAGGCGGGGGAGCACTCGATCTGCACCGTTCCGTTTTCAAAGGACAGCTCGTGGATAAGCGGGCCGGTGGAGGCATACATATCGCCTTGCTCCATCGCACGGATGATGGCACTGTACGACAATTCTTCTGCTGAAATCATCGTGAATGCACGGAAAGAATCGTTTTGCGGATGACCGAACGGATAGGAGTTGTGGTTATCATCGGCAGCGTGTACAAACCATCGTTTGCCGTTACGGATCAGTTTATCATACAACGGTCCGTTGTATTCCATGCCGTTAAGGCTGTCGCTGTTCCCGTTGACCATCTCCATGCTGAATATGCCGTCATAGCTGAGAATCCGCGATTCCTCCTCCATCGACCAAACAGGGTGGTTGTATGCAACCAGATACCCGTTTTCGCGTGCGGTACGGATGAATTCGTTGACATAGTCGGTTGTGTATTCGCGGGTGCGTTGTGTACCGGCTTTGCGGATTGCCGCCTGCTGTTCTTGTGTGAGGTATTTACAGCAGGCAGGATTATAGCAAATCAAAGTTTCGTTATCAGGTTTGCGCGCAAACAGATTCAGGTGCACTTCAGGTGAAAATACATCGTAGCGGCAGTCGGGGCTGGTACGGATATACGCCTCATAGCCTGTGATCAGGAGAAAGTCTCTCTCGTTCATTGCGGAATGGTTTTTCGGTGATTCGTGATCAGTGATTGCCAGAACAGAATACCCTTGTTGCCTGTAAGCGTATTTCAACTCTTCCGGAGTCAGCTTGCCGTCTGAGAGGGTTGAATGACAATGAAGATTGGCTTTGTATTGTGTTTTGTGCGGGTCAATCAGAAGCATATAGCAGACACCTTCCTAGTTTAAACGATGCTTTCATTATATCGGGAATTTCTTTTGCTGTCAACATAGGTAAAAACAAACAAAAATCCAACCTCCGTTATGTGTGTTTGTGTTGACAAAGCACGAAAGCGATGATATAATATACTAAATTCTGTAAGGAGTGATTGCCATGTCGATGTGCGCAGATCTGTTTAAGAAAAATCTTGAGTCGAAGAATCTTCAGTTTTCGTCTACCGTAACAAACAACGGCGATGATGTGGTCTCTTTCCCGTATAAAGGCAAAGAGGTGCGTATGTTCTTCAGCGGAGAAAACGGAACCTATTTGTCTCTTTATCTTGTGTATGAAAATGTTCCCGAGGACCGCATCGCTGATGCCATTTTCATTTGCAATGAGCTGAACTGCAAATACAAATGGGTCACATATTATGTTGACAAAGACCGTGATATTATTGTTCATGACGATGCGATTCTGTCAGCTGATAATGCGGCGGATGAAGCGTTTGAACTGCTTGTTCGTATGATTCAGATCAGCGATGAAGCAAAACCTGTTGTTATGAAAGCAATCTACGGCTAAGACAAAACATTCTCATCGCCACGGTGTTCAAGCTGTATATAGTATGTGCTTGAGTGTTGCGGCGGTGAGTTTTCTTTTTTACAAAGTAAAGGCGGTAAAAAGCAATGAACACAATCAAAATCTCTGTAACATTCCGATCAATGGACATTGTGTGGGATTATAAATCCAAACACGATCGTGAAATCGGCGATGACCTGCACAAAGCTCTCAGCGAAGCGTTTGGTATTACACCTGCACACAATGCCAACGGCAGATTCAGCCATACTTTTGAACTTCAGTCGGATCTGCCGCTTGAAGAATGCGAAACAATTGTGAAAATGTGCCTTATGGCGGTTTTGCCGGATGAATCGGCGTTTGGCTCGGTTTCATTTTCGGTGAAAAGCACACAGCAGGAACCGCTTCAGAAAGAAGAATCTCCCATTAAAGGGATTACGCGTGAACCTGCAACGGATGACAGCGCAAATGAGATGAAGTTTGAGATGATTCGTCGTGAAGACAAAGGCGAAGCGCAGGAAACAAAATGTAAAACCGATAAGGAAGCGATCACGCTTTCGGGACAGGCGAATAAGCTGACTTTAATGAAGGAGGGACTCCTTCAGAAGGTGAAAGGTCAGCGTCATGCGGTGGAAGAGGTCGTGCAGACGATTTTTGAGTGTGAGATGTTTGCGTCTCAGGACCCTGATCGCATCACACCGCTTGCAACATTCCTGTTCACGGGTCCTTCGGGTGTCGGTAAGACATTCCTTGCCAATCAGTGCAAGAACTATCTTGACCGCGAGATTTTGGTTGTGGATATGACGGAGTATTCCGACAATCTTGCCAATAATAAATTTAACGGCGATCACGGAGAAGCCAATGTCGTGACGGGATTTGCGCACAAGCACCCCAACGGTATCATTGTGTTTGACGAAATTGAAAAGGCACACCTCAATACCATTCATCTGTTTTTGCAGATTTTGGATGCAGGTCGTCTGATGGATTTCAGCCTCAAAAAAGAGATTTCGTTCCGCAACAATATTATCATTATGACCACCAACGCGGGCAAGGAACTCTATGACGATCCGAATGTGTTTGACCTGTCGGGAACACCCCGTAGCGTGATTCTGGATGCCCTGCGGAAGGATGTCAATCCCGTTACACATGAACCGTATTTCCCTGAATGTATCACAACCCGCATGGCAAACGGTCATGTTGTGTTGTTTAACCATCTTGAGCCGTTTGCTCTTACGGAAATCATCAAAACCGAACTGAAAAAACAGATCGGTTTGTTTGAGTCGGCATCGGGAGTAAAGGTGGAATATGATCCCGATCAGCTGGCGGCGTTGATACTGTATCACGGCGGCGGAACGGCTGATGCAAGATCGCTTCGCGGACTGGCAAAGAATATCGTTGTGCGTGAGCTTCAGGAGATTGTGATGCAGCTGTATCGCAATGGCGCAGAACGGGTGAAGTCGGATCGTAGCCATGTCGTTCTGTGAGCCAAGGAGTTGATT
>JAZRTC010000145.1:0-27375 GCA_045651865.1 Acutalibacteraceae bacterium | reverse complement strand
ACTACCACAAGCACCACAACCACAACTACCACAACCACCACAACCACAACTACCACAACCACAACAACTACTACGACTACCACCAGACCCGTCACCGTGCGTTCGGGTATCACGAATGAATCGGTGTACATGAACAACATCAGGGTTTACAACGAAGGAACAGGCAAGACCTTCACAGGTAAAACAAAAGCGGAGTTGCAGATGGCGGTTGCGGAAATTGTGAAATACGAAATGGGTATGTCGACCTTCGGCGAGAAAAGCGACGAAGCGTGGAAAGCGATGGCGGTTGCCGCGTATACCTTGCTGTGTCACGATTGCTACGACGGCAACAGCTACGATATCTGGATGGCGGAGGACATTGATCTCAATGACCCCACCGACAAGCGCATTTACAACGCTGTCGGCGAAGTGCTGGGTATCAAGATTGCCTACAACAACCCGAAACTGTCTGCTTTTGACCAGCTGTGTCAGGTTTTCTACGGTGCAAGCAGTGCGGGCGTGACCTGCTCAACTTACAATGTGTGGGGGTACAGCTATCTTGAGTACATCCCCATCGTAGAAAGCAAATACGACAACGCCCAATGGATCGCCAAATGCTCGGCAGGAATTGACTCGTTTGAGCACAGTTTCAACATCCCCCTGAGCGAACTCAAAGAATGTGTTGCCGAGTATCTGGATGAAGACATCAGCACCGTCGGATATGATAAGAAAGCGGGAGAATTCTCGCTGTATGCCACCGAGAAGGAAGGCCCCTACTGGACAACGAGCAATTTCTACTACACCCGACCCAACGGCACACGCTACTATATGACAGGTGTGGATCTGTACTACGCCATCAACTGGTATCACCCCAAAATCCATTGCTACTCCCACGCGATCACCGTTACCGCGGAGAAAAACGGCGTGCTGAGCATCACCACCAAGGGCAACGGACACGGACTGGGCATGAGCCAATATGGCGCGGCGGGTTATGCCAACGAAGAAGGATGGGATTATATTCAGATCCTGTCGCATTATTACGGTATCACCGCCAACAGCGCCTGGGGACTGGTTGGGCCGAAGTGGAGCTAACTATACGAAAAACATTGTAAAAAATGCTTGACAATCTTAGTAAGTAGCGGTATACTTTACCAGTACACCTGATTGCTGACCTCACAATTTATTGTAAGTCATTGTTTCAGAGGATAAGAATGAGTTACAATAAGTTGTGAGGTTTTTGCATTTATCGGGGAGTAAATTATTTCCGGGAGGTACCTAATTATGACCGGTACTGTTAAATGGTTCAACGAAACGAAAGGCTTTGGTTTCATCTCCAACGACGACAACAGCGGCGATGTGTTCGTGCACTTCTCTGCGATCGTCGGCGAAGGCTTCAAGACGCTGGCTGAGGGCCAGAAGGTCTCCTTCGAAGTGGAAGCTGATCCGAAAAATCCGAGCAAAAACCGCGCTGTCAATGTGGTCGCTCTGTAATTTTTAAGAAAAGCCCATCAAAAAAGCCACCGTTTATAACGGTGGCTTTTTTCTGTTTGCGGTGGGGTGTGCAAGACAAAAACTCGTATTTGTTTCGTGTCCGTAGGGCGCGCAGCCCTCTGCGCGCCGCGTTTCACACGCGTGGGTCGTCGGGGACGCCGACCTCTGCGAGGTTGACGCGAAACCTTTACTCCCAATGCGCCACCATTAAATTGCCGTGCGGCGATTGGTGGTCCTTGAAAAATTGATAAGCATACACACGGGAAGTCATCACATAAGGTGCAAGCCAGACATTCAGAATGCCGAGTGTCAGATACGAAAGAATAGTCCACCCGATAAACGAAAGATCCAGCAGGAACAGTTGCCATTTGTGCCCTTTCATCATACGCTTGGATTCGCGACGAGCGGCGGAAATGCCCATATCCGGATTTTCTGCCAGAATGAACATGCTCATACTGTACTCATATGCTTTGACGATACCGGGGATCACGAACAATAAACTCCACACAGCGATCAGCAACACATTGGTAATATACAACCCTGTTATCGTACCGTAACGATGTCGAAAACCACTGAAAAGTGTGCGGACGCTCACAGGCTGTGCGGCAACCAATTTCATAGAGGTAACCGTCGTACCGAACACCCACGCACCGTAAAGCAAGACAACGATAAGAAGACGCACCCACATTAACACCAATTCAATTACAGTCGGGTCTACAATAAATTTCGGCTGACCCACTATTACACTCAACAAAACACATCCAATGACATGCACCAAAAAAATCGGCCAGATGGTGCGCCACTGCGCTTTCACAAGTGCCTTGCCCGCCGATTTACATTCGCGGATATTGAGCTTTTTCGGTTTGTTTGCCATGGTACAATCCTCCTTTTTTGGGACGCGCGGGTCGTCGAAGACATCGACCTCTGCGAAGCCGGATGCGCGTCGTCTCTACGATCGTGCGCCGATTTCGGATGCTCCCGATGCGGCGTAGCCGCCGCCCCCGCCCTACAAATTTGCCGTAAGTTTGAAGCAACCTCTTGTCCCCCCTTGCCTAAAGGGGGATGTCAAACGCGATGCGTTTGACAGGGGGATTCCGTCGCGTGAAACGCGACCGCGTCCAAAGGACGCGCGGCGCGCAGGGGTCTGCGCGCCCTACGGAGTTGCCGTAAGATTGTGTCTTCCGTTCCCTGTATTTTCATTATAGCACAACCACATTCCCTGTCAATACACACAAAATGCGGTGTTGCGAAATGCAACACCGCATCGTTTTTATTTTTCGGTTTTGACCAGTGCTTCGATCGCGTCGACGGCGGGGTCGATGGCTTCGCACACCACGCGCTCGATCTCGCCGCTGTCACACAACGCGGCGACATTGGCATCCATCGGGAGCTTGGCAAGCAACGGGATGCCCATTGCCTTCGTGGCTTCATCCAGCGCACCCTCCTGTCCGAACAGCGACAGTTTTTTGCCGCAATCGGGGCAGGTGATGTAGCTCATATTCTCCACCAGACCGAGCGTAGGGATATTCAGCATCTCGGTCATTTTGTATGCCTTGGACACAACCATCTGCACCAGCGACTGCGGCGTGGAGACGATCACCGCGCCGTCCACGGGCACGGACTGATACACCGTCAGCGGCACATCGCCCGTGCCGGGAGGCATATCGATGAACAGCACATCGAGCATACCCCATGCAACATCTGTCCAGAACTGCGTCACCGCACCGCCGAGCACAGGGCCGCGCCACACAACAGGCTGGGTCTCATCCTCAAGAAGCAGGTTGATGGACATCACTTTGATGCCCATGTGCGTTTCCTCAGGCAGGATGCCCATTTCCGAACCGCGCGCTTTGCGGGTGATGCCGAACGCTTTGGGAATGGACGGGCCTGTGATATCGGCGTCGAGAACGCCGACCTTGTAGCCGCGACGCGCCATCATTACGGCAAGCATCGCCGTCACAGACGATTTGCCGACACCGCCTTTGCCACTGCCGACCGCGATCACGCGACCGACGGAGCTGAACTGATTGAGCTCGGCATAGGGGCTTTTTTCTTTATCGCACTTCTGGGAGCAAGTGCTGCAATTATGTGTACATTCCGACATATT
Source organism: Acutalibacteraceae bacterium (assembly GCA_045651865.1). GTDB lineage: Bacteria > Bacillota > Clostridia > Oscillospirales > Acutalibacteraceae > RGIG1959. Next base: position 23,798 of record JAZRTC010000145.1, on the reverse strand, counting down.
GTAAGACCTCCGTAAGAGATAATTTCACTACAGCCGATTATACCACGATTTTTGACACTTGTCTACCATAAAAGATTGTCTGTTTCCTGCGCGACCACAGCGGCATCGCGCTCGCCGTCCGCCTCAAATGACAGATGGCTGTACAGCGCCGCACCCTGCCACTTCTTCGCTTCCACCGCGCGGAGCTGACGGGCAAGGATATCACCGCCCGATGCCCATTCACCTTTGCCGGTTCCCGCCCAGGTATCCTCGGGTAAGCCGGTTTTATACAGCGCCAGTCCCGCAATGAGCGACACCGTTTCGTGCCGCGGGAGAGATGACCACGCATCCAATTCCTGTAAAAACGGCGCACTCTGATGGGAAAAGCCGAAATACAACTGCGGGCAAAGATAATCGACATACCCCGCCGTATTCGCCCACAACGGCACATCGGCATACATCTGCTCGCGCACCTGCGTCACATCCGCGGCAGGGCTGACGCCAAACACGCAGTCCTTACGCGTGTGGCACACGGCATACACCGCGCCGATCAGGCGGCTGACCGCCGCACGGCGCCAGTCGCCGACCGCGAGCGTGCCGCCCGCCTGCGTATACGCCGTGTAAGCCTCCTGCTCAAACACAGCAGGGGCCGTCGCATCGACCGCGCCGACAGGATAAAAATAGTCGTCAAATTGCACACCGTCGATATCATACCCTTCCACAAGTTCCCGCACACCGTTAACAACAAGCGTATGGGTACTGTCGGCGGTCGGGATATAATACCACCGCCCGTTATACTCGAACACATCCGTCGTCTGTGCGCGAGCGGCATCGCCCCCGATGCGATAGGGGTTGACCCACGCGTGAAGCTCCAAGCCAAGCCGATGTGCTTCCTCAAGCGCCGTGCTGAGCGGGTCAATGCCCGATGCCGCCGTGGATGCCGTCGGGGTATATGCCGACGAGGGATAATACGCGTCGCTGTTGGCGCGGACATGGAAATACAGCGTGTTGATGCCGCGGTCGGCACAATCCTGCACGCACGCACGGATTGCGGCGGCGGGGTCGTCGCTTGTCAGCAGACTCTCGACCTCCATATAGGGAATCCACACGGCGCGCACCGATTTGACAGGTGAGGAATCGGACGGGGTATCCGTCACCGCCTGTCCGTCACACCCCGTAAACAGCAGAAGTGCTGCAAAAACACACAGGAGATAGTTTTTTAACATACAACCCATCCTTCTTACCAGCGGCGGGCAGAGTCTGCCCGCCGCATCGGGAGCATCCAAAACCTGCGCGCGATTTAATTTGTGCAAACGGGCGGTTGCGGGTCGGGACCCGCGCGTCCATCGGACGCGGTCGCGTTTCACGCGACGGAATCCCCCTGTCACGGCTTTTGTGCCGTGACATCCCCCTTTAGGCAAGGGGGACAAGATGCCCACTGTCATTTGGCGGCAACCCCGTCCGGGAACAACGCTATTTCTCTTGTATTGTAGTCCTGCCCGGCGGCGGGGTCAACCTTTTTTTTGCAAATTCCGCCGTCTTTTGGTTGACAAACCAGCGTTCCCATACTAATATTAAAGATATGAAAGGGAGTCGTCTGCTATGCTGAAACTGACCGTGATATATCTGGTCGCGATCAGTCTTGTTGCGATCGTTGTCACCGCATGGGACAAACACGCCGCCAAGGCAAAGATTCGCCGCGTGCCCGAAGCAACCCTGCTGTGGATTGCCTTTTTCGGCGGTTCTGCGGCGATGCTCGGCACGATGAAGCTGATCCGCCATAAAACGCGCAAGGCGAAGTTTATGGTCGGCATCCCGCTGATTATGGTGCTTCAGGTGCTGACGGTCGGCGGTTTTCTGCTGTGGCAGATGCGCTCTCTATTTGTGGAAATATAAGGAGTTGTGAACGATGAAATTTGCGGTTACGGCGTGGAGCTATCACGCAACGGGACTGGACCTGTTCTCGATGGCGGATCACGCCAAAAAAGTCGGCTTCGATGCGTTTGAGGTGCTGGATCTTCCCTGCCCCGAGGACGAGGCAATTGACTATGCCAAGCGTTTTAAAGCACACTGCGACAAGATCGGTCTGGAAATCGTGTCGGCGGCGGTGTACGGTGATTTTCTGGGCGGCTGTGACGGCGATCTGCAAGCGGAAATCGCACGCCTTTGCCGCAAGGTTGATGTCGCCGAGGCACTCGGCGCGAAAAAGATGCGCCACGATGTGACCTGGCGCATCCCCGAGGGTATGGGCGAAACCTACGAAGATGTGCTTCCCCGCCTTGCTGAAGGTGCGCGCGCAGTCACCGAATACGCCGCAAAAAAGGGCATCCGCACGATGACCGAGAACCACGGTCAGATCGCACAGGGCTGGCGCCGTATGAAGCAACTGGTCGAAGCGGTCAATCACGAGAACTACGGTGTGCTTATTGATATGGGCAACTGCACCTGGATCGACGACAACTCCGTCGAGTTTGTGCGCGAAATGATGCCCTATGCTTTCCATGTACATTGTAAGGATGTCATCATCCTGCCCGAGGGCACGGATGTGGACGGCTACTTCTCGCCGTCGATCAGCGGCATCCCGCGCCGCAACACCATTGTCGGTCACGGCCATGTCAATGTCAAGGCGTGCCTTGCCGAGGTGAAGAAGGCCGGCTACGACGATGTCGTTGTCGTCGAGTTCGAAGGCCCCGAAAACCCGCTCGATGCTATCGTCGCATCGCTGAACAATGTCAAGCGCTACTGGGAAAGCGTGTAAATCCATCCACCGACTCTTTTGCGCCGCCGGATTTTTTCGGCGGCGTTTTCTTTCGGCAATCTTCGCTCTGACAATATGCTATAGTACAGGGGTGCTGACCGCTACACGGTCGGCACCCCTGAAGTTTTTTAAGGAGATGACGGGGATGACGGTGATCTATGTCGATATGCTGCTCTTTTTAAATCTGGTGATCGATTATGTGCTGGTGTGCGGATGCGCGCGGGTGTTGCAGCTCCCTGCCGTGCGCGGACGGATGATCGCCGCGGCGGCCGTGGGAGCGCTGTCCTCACTTGCGATCCTGCTTCCGCCGATGCCCACCGTGCTGTCGCTTTTGTGCAAACTGGGCACGGCACTGCTGATGGTGCCGATTGCATTTGCTTGCCCGTCTTTTGGGCGTTTTTGCAAAGCGGTCATCACGCTGTTTGTGCTGTCGGCGCTGTTCGCGGGTGTATGCAACGGGCTGTATCTGCTGTTTGCGCCCTCCGCCGTGATGGTGCAAAGCGGTATTGTGTATATGCCCATCCCGCCGCTTCTCCTGCTCATACTGATCACCGTCAGCTACGGCGTGCTGTGCCTGTATGACCGCATCACACGGCAACGGCTGGCAAAGGACGCCGCCTATCGGCTGGAAATCCGCCACGGCGATGAACGGGTGATGCTGTATGCGCTGTACGACAGCGGACATCATCTGCGCGACAGCTTTTCGGGCGCACCTGTCATCATCGTCGAGCGCGCGGCACTCGGTGCGTTGCAGATGCAGGCTCAGCCCGCACTTGCGGGTGCTGTGTCCTCCCCGATGCGGTATATTCCGTTTTCCTCCATCGGCGGAAGCGGGGTGCTTCCCTCCTTCCGTCCGCAGGAAGTCCTCCTGCACAGCGGCGGCAAAACCGTCGCGCTCGATCCCGTATGGGTCGCGGTGTGCGAGCATCTTGGAAAAGGTGACTACCGCGCACTGATCGGCCCCGATATTGCAGGTTTATGTTAGGAGATTGGTATATATGTTTGTGCTCAACGCTCTCAGGCGGCTGTGGATCACCCTGACCGCCAACGACATTCATTACATCAACGGCACGGACACCTTGCCCGCACCTCTCTCTGCCGAGGAAGAGCAAGCGCTGTTTGTCGCGTTGGAAAATCACGATCCTGCCGCACGGCAGACGCTGATCGAACACAACCTTCGGCTGGTTGTCTACATCGCCAAAAAATTTGAAAGCTCGGGTGTGGGGATCGAAGATCTCATCTCCATCGGCACGATCGGTCTGATCAAAGCGGTCAACACCTTCTGCCCGAGCCGCCATATCAAGCTCGCGACCTATTCTTCGCGGTGCATTGAAAATGAGATTCTGATGCACCTGCGCAAGATCGCAGGTCAGCGAGGCGAGCTGTCCATTGACGAGCCGCTGAATGTCGACCGTGACGGCAACGAATTGCTGTTATCGGATGTGCTGGGCGGCGATCCCGATGTTGTGAGTCAGGATCTGGAGCAGGAAGCGGAGCGCTCAGTCCTGCTCGCCTGCGTAACCAAACTGTCCGACCGCGAACGGCAGATCCTGCGGTTGCGGTTCGGCTTGTACGGCGCGAAGGAGCATACACAAAAAGAAGTCGCCGATCTTCTGGGAATCTCGCAGTCGTATATCTCGCGACTGGAGAAGAAGATTATCAAGCGACTCAAAAAAGATATGGAAAAAGCGGGTTGTTCGTGAAATCACGAAAACCCGCACAGCACTTGCATCACCAGCAGTGCCGCCACACCGGGGATGCCCAGCACACTGCTTACCGCCACCGAAAAGGTTGTCACCCCGAGTGTGACACCGCTGAACACACTGAACACATTGACCGCCGCCAAGGCACAGATGCCTTCGAGTGCGCTTGAGAACAACGCCCGAAGCGGCCGCCGCGTCAGGCACGCGCCGATGAACACCAGCAGTGCGATCACCCCGCCGATCACCCACAAAACCATTGTCATAAAACCGCTCCTTTCTGTGCTATGAAATCCATCGCGCCGCACGCAATCGCAAATGCCAGCTGTCGCTGATAAGTCGTATCTTTGAGACGGGCAAGCTCCTCCGCATTGGAGAGAAATCCACATTCCACCAGCACCGTCGGCTTTGTTGTTTTGTGCAGTAAAAAGATATCCTTATTCCCCGCCTTCAGTTCGCGCGTGTTATCGGGCTGAAGCTGACCGATCAGCTGTTCGCGCACACACGATGCAAGCGCCTTGGAACAGGGGTGATTCGGGGAATAAAACACCTGCGAACCGTGACAGCTTTTGGCGGCAAACATATTCTGGTGGATGCTGATGACAAGCTGTGCCTCCTCATAAAGAGCGAGCCGCGCGTGCATATCGCTCACCTTTTTCTGACGGATGGTCGTATCATCTGCATCCTGCAGTCCGTCATCCGTCTGACGGGTCATCGTCACCTCAAAGCCACACACCGTCAGCATGGCGGACAGGGTTTGCGCAATCTGAAGATTGAGTGTTTTTTCCTCGGTGCCGTCGGGCGCTTTTGCGCCGCCGTCAAAGCCGCCGTGTCCGGCATCAATCACAATGCGCGGACGCTCTGTTGCCGACTCGCCGTCGGTAAATATCACCGTTTCGTTCAGCGCCGCTCCCAGAAATGCCGCGCAAAACACACAGGTCATTGTCAGCCAGAACCACCGCTTCACCGTCATCACCTCGGTGTATTGTATGAGTTTGGCAAACGAAATAGACCCCGAAACGCGATCGCTTTTCGGGGTCTTGTTTTCTGTCTCAGATAAGCAGTGCATTTTGCAGTTTTGCTGCCATCAGGGTGTTTTTCATCAGCATCGCGATGGTCATCGGGCCGACACCGCCGGGCACGGGGGTGATGTAACCCGCGATGGGTTCGACCGACGCATAATCGACATCGCCGCACAGCTTGCCGTCTTCATCGCGGTTCATACCGACATCGATGACCGCCGCACCGGGCTTGACCATATCGGCGGTGACGAACTTCGCCTTGCCGACAGCCGCCACGAGGATATCCGCCTCGCGGCAGATTGCCGCCAGATCCTGCGTGCGGGAATGGCACACGGTGACGGTGCCGTTTTCGTGCAGGAGAAGCATCGCCATCGGTTTGCCGACGATGTTGCTTCTGCCGATGACGACACAGCGCTTGCCCGCCACTTCCACACCGGCGCGATGCAGAAGCTCCATCACACCCGCCGGGGTGCAGGGCAGGAAGCTGTAATCGCCGATCATAATGTTGCCGACATTTTTGGCGTGGAACGCGTCGACATCTTTAATGGGCGAGATCGCCTCGATCACATCCTTATCGGAAAGGCCCTTCGGGAGCGGGAGCTGGCAGAGAATACCATTGATATCGCTTCTGCCGTTGAGGCTTGCCACAAGTGCCAGCAATTCTTCCTGCGTGGTGTCGGCGGGAAGTGCGAACTCCTCGGAATACATACCGACTTCACTGCACGCCTTTTTCTTGTTGTTGACATACACACGCGACGCGGGATCGTCACCGACGATGATGACCGCCAGACCGGGTGTAATGCCTTTTGCCTTCAATTCCTCGACCTCTGCGGCAACCTCGGCACGAACCGCCGCGCTGACCGCTTTTCCGTCAATGATCACTGCCATTATGAATCCTCCTCCGATACGCTGAGAGTGTTTTCCGTTGTTTCTTCTTCCTTTACAAGCGACGCCGCTTGCCTCTTTTTATCATATCGCGGCAACAGCACGAACAGCGCCACACCGATCGCGATCGCCACGCACGCCACCAGTTGCGACACGCGCACGGGCCCGAGCATCAGACTGTCGGCACGCAAGCCTTCCACGATCAGGCGTTCTGCACCGTACCAAACAAGGTAGGATGCGAAGATCTGTCCGCGGAAGCGGTAGCATTTCACAAAACAAATATGCAGCACCAGTGCGCCGAGCAAGCACCACAGCGACTCATACAAAAAGGTCGGATGCACGGGTGCCGACTGATCGGCAACCGCGCCGTTGACGCCACTCTGAATGATGTCGCCCGTCATACCCCACGGCAGATCCGTGTTAGCGCCGTATGCCTCCTGATTGAAGAAGTTGCCCCAGCGTCCGATGCCCTGACCGATCAGAAACCCGATCGCCGCCAGATCAAACATCGTGCGCACCGACACCTTCCTGATGCGGCACATCACAAAACCGCAGGTAAACGCGCCGATGATGCCGCCGTAGATGCCAAGTCCGCCGTCCCAGATCGCCAAAATCTTTTCGGGATGCGCAAAGTAATACGCAGGGTCGGAAAACAGCACATAATACAGCCGCGTACAAAGCACCGCGACCACCACGGTCACCAGCACGACATCCATCATGCGGTCGCGATCCATCCCGAGTTTCGGCGCACGCACATTGGCGTAAATAAACGCGAGCGCGAAGCCGACAGCGATGAGCAAGCCGTACCAACGGATGTCAAAATCGATGCCGAACAAGGAAAACTGCACCACCGATTGCGGCACGGTAAGCTCAATCCCCAGCTTCGGGAATGCCACCCAATGCTCCATCAGTTGTCCTCCTTGCCGCGCACAACCGACAGCGTACTGCACTCGGGCAGCATCCATTCCGTGAAGATACGGTCAAGATCCGCTTTCTCGAGCGAAGCTGCGGCTTCGGTGTATGCAAACGGCTCAAAACCGTGGAAATAATCGTCCATCAATGCGGTCGCCGACGACTCGACGCTGTTGAAGCGGCGAAGCAGACGGCCGTAAACGGATGCCTTGAGTTCCTCAAAGCGCGCCTCGTCAACGCCGTTTTTCTGCAAACGCGCCACTTCAGCGGCGATTGCCTGTTGCACCGCCTTCGGATCACGGCTTTCGCCGCCAATGAGCATCAGTGCAAAACCGCGACCTTCAAAGAACTCACCGCCGAAGCTGTCGTTGATCAGTCCGTCGCGCATCAGCGACGCATACAGCTCCGAGCCGTGACCGACAAGCAGGTCGGTCGCCATTTCTGCCACAACGATCGTTTTCGGATCGAGATGCAATCCCTCGACGGGGCATTTATAGCCAAGGTAGAACAGCGGTGCCGCGACGGGCATTGTCTGCTCAACCTCTTTTTCAAAGGTCTCGCGCGGCTCTGCGGGAAGCGAACTGTCAAGCGACAGCGGCTTTGCGGGAACCAGCACGCGATCGGCAACCTCCAGCACCTCGTCAACGGTAACATTGCCGCACACCGTCAGCACCATATTGTGCAGGTTGTAGAAGGTGTAATAGCAATCGTACAGCAACTCGGGCGTGATATGCGAGATGGACTCCACCGTACCCGCGATATCGATGCGCACGGGATGCTCCTTATACATTGCGCGGAGAAGGTTGAACAGCACGCGGCGGTCGGGCGAGTCGTCGCACATACGGATCTCCTGCCCGATGATGGCCTGCTCCTTTTGCACGGTCGCTTCGGTGAAATACGGCTTTTGCACGAAATCGAGCAAAATCTCCAGCGACTCGGAAAAATGATCCGCACAACCAAAGAGATACGCCGTCACATCAAAGCTCGTAAACGCGTTGGCGGATGCGCCTGTTTTTGCATAGCGTGCAAATGCGTCGCAGTCTTCGTTTTCAAACAATTTATGCTCCAGATAATGCGCAATGCCCGCGGGCACTTCAATGCGCTTGCCGTCTTTGATAAACGCGGTGTCGACCGAGCCGTAACGCGTGCCGAACATGGCATAGGAAGAACGGTAGCCCTTTTTGGGATAGACGAAAATGGTCAGTCCCGATGCGTGGTCGATGCGGTGCAGGGTCTCGCCCGTCACCAATGTGTAAGTCTTTGTCATACCGTCTCCTCCTTTCCGTTCGGGGTCAGGGTGAATACGCAATCGAATGCAATGGTCTTTGCCGCTTCGACAACCTGCTCACGCGTGACCGCGCGGATGCCGTCCATCACCTGCTCGGGTGTGCGCAGGCGGTCAGGGCCCTGCGCGCTGTACCATTCGGCGGTGACACCTGCCGAGTCCTGCGCACCCAACAGCGCATCCAGCTGGCTGAGTCGTGCATTTTCCAGATCCTCGTCGGTAAAGTCGCCGTTTTTGAGCGCTTCCAGCTGACGCAGGATCTCTTCCTCGGCTTTGACAAGCGACGCTTCCTCCACGCCGCTTTCCACCATCAGCACGCCCTTGCGGCGGTCGTAGCGGGACACACAGTAATAGCACAGGCTGTGCTCCTCGCGCACATGGCGGAACAACAGCGAATGCGGGGTCGCGCCGAACACGGCGTTTGCCACACGCATCGCGTCACACAACGGATGCTCGTCGCCGACCTCGGTGCGGAAGCCCATCACCAGTTGGCACTGGTTGACATCCATCTGCTCGTTTTCACGGGCGAGCGTCTCCTTGGCAGGATTTTGCACAATCGCGGGAAGTGTTGCCGTGTTGCGCTCGGAAAGGCGGCTGACAAACGCATCCAGCACCGCCTTGTCGTCCCCACTGCCCTGATACACAATGCGCATGGGTGCCGTAGCGAGCAGTTCGCGCCACGCGGCGGTCAGCTCCTGAGCGGTCAATGCTTCGACCTGCTCCTTGGTGCCGTATTTCGACACTGCGTAAGGCTCGCCCTTGCACAAAAGCGCTTTGCCGCGCGACACCGCATAGCGGCGCTTATCGTTGATCTCTGCCGCAATGCTTTCCAGTGTACAGCGGCGCTCCTCCTCCACATCCTGTGCGCGGAACACGCCGTTTTCCAGCGGCGGGTCAAACAGCACATCCAGAAGCAGGTCAGCGCACTCCGCCGACACCGCCTTGCCGCCGAGCGCAAAGCGGTCGTCGAGGCACGACATCGACAGCTGTACGATCTGCGTTTCGCCCGACACGGCAATGCCGCCGTCGATGGACGCGCCGTAGAGGCGGTCAAGCTCACGGCTGAATGCCGTCACACTGTCAAAGCGTCGGCAACCGCGGCGAAGCAGGTACGGCAGCATGGCATACACGCCCGCCGTCTGCGCCGTCAGCGGTACATACAGACTCACCGAGATGCGCGCCGTGGTAAAGCGGTCATCCGCGATGGTCAGAAAGGTAACACCGTCAAGAGGTTTTTGCACAATCGGTTCCATAACAGTCCCTCCGTTAGTTCATAATTAAAATAAGTATAGCATAGTTCTCTTAAAAAAGAAACGGGGTTTTTGCGTTTTTCCAAAAAAATCCGCAAACACTTGCTTTTTGTACGCGGCTTTTGTATAATAAAAAAGATGAGACTTTCTTATCTCACTTTGAAACGAAAGGAACGATATCGTTATGATGACAATCGGCACTTGCGTAACTTTTGATGCGACTCCCATCGCAGAAAAATTCAAAAACCTTACCGCGATCGGTCTGCACCACTGCCAGCTGATGAGCTGGGATCAGTCGCAGCGCACCGACGAGCGTGTGCAGGAAGTTCTTGATGCCTGCAAAGAATACGATGTGACCATTACCGCGCTGTGGTGCGGCTGGGAAGGCCCTGTGGAATGGAACTTCTACGGCGGCCAGGAGACGCTGGGTCTCGTTCCCGAACCCTATCGTTATGCCCGTCTGCTCAACCTGCAACAAGGTGCGGATTTTGCCAAGAAGATCGGCGTTTCCGACATTGTGACACATATGGGTTATGTTCCCGCAAACCCCTATGATGCCCGTTACCCCGGCTTTGTGGCGGCGGTGACCAGCCTTGCCGCATACCTCAAGCAAAATGATCAGTACCTGCTGTTTGAAACCGGCCAGGAGACTCCTGTCACCCTGCTCCGTCTGTTTGAGGATGTGGGTCTTGACAACCTCGGTGTCAACCTCGATCCCGCCAACCTCATCCTGTACGGTATGGGCAACCCCGTCGACGCACTCGATGTGTTCGGCAAGTATGTCCGCGGCGTGCACGGCAAGGACGGCAAGTACCCGACCAGCGGTCGCGCGCTCGGCGAGGAAACTGCGATGGGTCAGGGCAAGGTCGACTTCCCCGCTCTGATCAAGGGCCTGCATGAGCTGGGTTATGACGGCTGCATCACCATCGAGCGCGAGATCGAAGGCGATCAGCAGACCGCCGATATCATCATGGCACGCGATATGCTCCAGGGCATCATCAACAGCCTGTAAGAACAAAAGCAAACAGGGTTGCGGTGTTACACCGCAACCCTGTTTTTTTGATGTTAATGCAATGCGTGAAAGGAATATAGCCCTCTCCGTCGGCTACGCCGACACCTCTCCCAAAGGGAGAGGCAAGAAACGGCGCGCAGAGGGCTGCGCGCCCTACGGTGTAGCCGTAATCCTGACCCCTGCCTGATGGCGTGTCGAGGTTTGTTTATTCTTCTACTTCCGTGAGGTCTTCATCCTTGATGACCTTAAGCTCTTTACGGTTGAACAGGTCATACATCACAGGGACGACAAACAGTGTCATCAGCGTAGCATAGATCATACCGCCGATGCAAACGATGGCGATCGGCTGCATCATTTCGTTGCCGCTTCCCAAGCCGACAGCCGTCATCACCAGACCGAGGATGGTCGTCAGCGAGGTCATCAAAATCGGGCGCATACGGGTGACACCCGCCTCGAGAAGCGCCTCACGCTTTTCCATACCTTCGGCACGAAGCTGATTGACATAGTCGACCAGCACGATGCCGTTGTTGACGATGATACCCGTGAGCATCACAAAGCCGATAACCGAGATCACGCTGACCTCAAAGCCCGTGATCAACAAAGCAAGGAAGCCACCCGTAAATGCCAGCGGAATGGTGAACATCACAATAAACGGCGATTTGAGCGACTGGAACTGCGCGACCATCACAAGATAAACAAGCAGGATGCCGAGCAGCAACATCAGCACCAGTTGTTCCATCGCTTCCATAATCGTCTCGTTTTCACCCGTGAACTCCACCGTCACGCCCTCGGGCAGGGTCATGGCATCCACGCGCTTTTGCGCCTCGGCGGTGAGCAAGGTCACATTGTGCCCCTGCGCCACCGATGCCGACACCGTCAGGTAACGGCGTTGCTCAAGACGGTTGATTGCGCTCGGGGATGCCGTCTCCTCCACAGTGGCAATGTCGAGGAGTTTCACTTCCTGTTCTTTGCCCTCGCGGTCGGTAACGGTGAAGGTGTAGGCTTTCAGCTCATCCGGTGTCAGCGACTCACCTTTGTTGATTATCACATCCAAGGTTTTGCCGTTTTCCGAAAGGGTGGTTGCCGTGGATTCGGTCGTCAGCGCCGCGGCAATCTCCTGATACACCTGTGCGACGGTCAGACCTTTTGCCGCCGCCTTTTCCTTATCCACCGTGAAGTGAAGCTCGGGGTCGGCATCCTCCATGCCGTTGGAGATCTCTTCCAGACCCTTGACACTGTCAAACGCCTTCGCGATCTCGTCCGCCGTCTGCACAAGCAGATCCAGATCGTCGGCGTAGACATTCACCGTCACACCCGCGCCGCCGAGCATACCCATCATGGAGTCTAGTCCCGACCCGCTCGCCGTGACCGTACCATCCAATCCTGCGCACGCGTCGTTGATCTGCTCGGCGATGGCGCGGCTTTTCTTCAGATACGCTTCGTCGATGATGACATACATCGTCGCCGAGGTAGCGCTCGCCTGCCCCGTCATCATATCGCTTGCCAGCATCGCGCCGACTGTCTGCACGCCGTCGATCTGCGCGATGATTGCCGCCGCTTCATCCGTGACGGCTTTGGTCTGCTCCATCGTGGAACCTTCTTCCAATTCCACCGACACGCTGATCTGGGTGGAATTCATCGACGGCATAAACACGAAGCCGCGCATCAGAGCAAGCGTCGTGCTTGCCACCAGCAACACGACCGCCACGATCAGCACCAGTGCTTTGAGGCGAAGTGCACCGCTCAGCAAGCGGCGGTACACACCCATACATTTATCAAAGAACTTATGCGGTTTTTCCGCCGTGTTTTTCAAAAGCGAAGCGGACATCGCCGGCACAAGCGTCAGTGCCACGATGAGGCTTGCGAGCAGTGAATAGCCAAATGTCAGCGCCATATCCATAAAGAGCTGGCGAGTGAGGCCTTCCACAAACACGATGGGCAGAAACACGCAGACGGTTGTCAGCGTGGACGCCGCGATGGCACCCGCCACCTGCGATGCGCCCGATACCGCCGCGCGGAGCGGGTCAACACCCAGATTGCGCAGACGGTAGGTGTTCTCCAGCACCACGACCGAGTTGTCGACCAGCATACCGATCGACACGGCGAGTGCAGACATCGAGATCATATTGAGCGTCACGCCCGAGAAATACATCAGCGTGATCGCAAACAGCACCGACAGCGGAATGCTGCACAGTGTGATCAGCGTAGGTTTGAGATCCTTGAGGAAGAGGAACAGGATCACCACTGCAAACAGCGCACTCAAGAACAAGTTTTGCAGGATGGAATCCATCATCATAAAAATGTAATCGCCCTGATCCATCAGCGTTGCAAACTGCAATCCCGCGTAGGTTTCGCTCAGTTCCTCAAAGCGGTCGTACAGATTCTCCGATACCTCGGCAGTCGCATAGGTCGACTGTTTGGAGAAGGTGAGCAGCACACCGTTTTCGCCGTTGACGCGGGCATACACCTCGTCGCGGTTATCCACTTTTTCCACCGTGGCAACATCCGACAGACGGACGGGTTTGACCCCCTCCATATTCAGATCAATCAGCACCAGATTTTGCAGATCCTCCAGTGCGTCGACGGTGTCACCCACGCTGACGAGCGTGCTGACGCCGTCCTCGGAAGCATACCCGGCGGGCATGGAAAAGTTTTGTGCCATCAGCAACGAGGACACCGTTTCCATGGAGAGAATGGCGGTCATATCCGCACTGTCGTAAGCGGTCTTGCGACCGTCTTCAAGTGCAGTGAGACCTTCGTCCACTTTCGTTTGAGCTTCGGTCAGTTGCATCTCACCGAGCAACAGCTGTGTCGTTGCATCGCTGAGCTGCAGTATAGCGGCGGTCTTTTGCCGCGCCAATTCTTCATATGCCGCGTTGATCTGCTCTTGCCCCGCATCCAGCTGCAACAGGGCATTCTCCAGTGCCGCAATGCCATCCTCCAGCTGTTTTATACCATTGCGAAGCTCGGCAAGCGAGCTGTCAATCATCTCGCGGCTCATGCCAGCTTCTGCGAGTGCGGCATCCACGGCGGCAAGCCCTGCCTCAACACCTGTAACAAGTGCTTCCAACCGCGCGATCTCGGCGGCGAGCGTCAGCTCGGTCAGTCCGCGCGCGGTAAGCTGTGCTTCGCAGGTTGCGATATCTGCCTCCATAGCCATGTAATCGGGAGTCTTTTTCAGTTCCTCCACAGCCGCCTGCTTTTGCTCGTCAGTCAGGTTCGGATTGCTCTCGATCTGCTCGATCTGTGCCGCAAACACCGTTTGCTGTTCACGCAGGCTGACCAATGTTGTCTGCAACTCGCGCAGTACGGTCAGCTCCGCTTCCAACGATGCCTTGCTGTCCTCAAGCTGTTTGAGCGTACTTTGCAAAGTCGAAAGCATCGACTCGGTTTCCTTCAGCTTTGCCAGCTGCTCACGCAGTTCCTTGAGCTGTGCCGTCAGCTCCACGCGCGCGGCGTTGAGCGCCGCTTGCTGTGCTGTCAGTTCACCTTCGGCGGCGGCGGTCTGATCGTTCAGCTCCTGCTTGCCGCTTTCCAGTTCCTGTTTGCCGTTTTCGATCTCCTGCTTGCCGCTTTCGATCTCAGCTTTGGCATTTTCAATCTCCTCTTGTGCTTTATCAAGCTCTTTGTCAATCTGCTCACGGATGGTTTTGTTGAGTGCTTCGAGCTTTTCCTCGCTGAGCGTCACCTGCACGGTTTCATTCAGAAGTCCCGACACCGAGATGCTCGCAACACCCGCCGTGCCTTCCAGTGCAGGCAGCAATGTCTTTTCGGTAAACTCCGACAGCTCAACGGTATCCATACCCTCCATACCGACGGCGCTGACCATCACGGGAAGCATATTGGGGTTGATCTTCAAAATCGTCGGCGTGCCGACCATCTCATCCCACGCACCCTCGATCATACTGATCTTCTGCAGGATATCCACCGTGATGCTGTCCATATTGACATCGTCTTCAAACTCCAGCACCACCGTGGAATAGTTCGCCGCGGAAGTCGAGGAGATACTCTTGATATCCTCAAGCGTCGCCATCGACTGCTCAAGAGGTCTGGACACCGTCTGTTCCACCTTCTCGGGCGTGGCACCGGGGTAGGTCGTCAGCACCAGCACATACGGCAAATCAATGCTCGGCAACAAATCGGGTGTCATACGGGTATAGGACACCACGCCGAGTACAAATACAACGATGACCGCGACTAATACGGTCAACGGTTTTTTAACACTGAATTTTGACATCATAAAAAGCTACCTGCTTTCATTACGATAATATCACAACCACATTATAAAGAAAAATATGTGAAACTGCAAGACAACAAACCCTCGAAAACTGTAAACTTATCTTAAATTCCGCTTGCACATCCCACATATACAAGGTATAATAGCTATGATTGTCGAAATAAAAGGAGTGTATCCCTCAAATGATCCGACTTGTCACCTGCGATATCGACGGCACCCTGCTGATGGAGGGAGAATGGGAACTTGATCCCGCTTTTTTCGACATCATCCGCCGCCTGCTTGCGCACGGCATCGCGTTTGCCGCGGCAAGCGGTCGCCAGCATTACCGCCTGCGCAAGATGTTTGAACCCGTTGCCAAGGATATTTTCTTTATCTGCGAAAACGGCGCGGTGGTATACGAAGGCGATACGCCGCTTTCGGAAACACGGCTTGATCCCGTCAAGGCACGCAAGCTGATGGAGCAGATCCTCGCACACCCCGAATGTGAAATCCTGATTTCGGGTGCCAAAAGCTGTTATCTGCTCCCGAAAAAAGGTGAAGACTGCGACTATGTACGGCATATCCGCGACACCCTCGGCTATCGCACCTCGATTGTCCGCTCGCTGGATGAGATTGACGAACCCGTCATCAAAGTCACGGCAAGCCGCTGGGACGGTGTGGACGCCATTCTTGACGATTTTGCGATGTGGAACACGGAATTCAGTGCCGCTGTCGCCGGCAAGGAATGGCTGGATTTCACCCTTGCCGACAAGGGCACGGGACTGGATGATATCACCGCACGGATGGGCATTTCGAGTGCCGATGTGATGTCTTTCGGCGACAACTTCAATGACCTGCCGTTGCTTGAGAAAGTGGGACATCCCTATATTATGGAAAACGGCGCACCCGCACTGAAGGAGCGCTTTGAAAACCATTGCATTTGCGTCGCCGATACGCTGGAAGAATTTTTAGCCAAACTCGACGCAAAAAATTAAAAAAACTACTTGCAAATCAATATTTGTGTGATATACTGACTTGAAACGAGGTGAACGGTATGGCGGCAAAAGCAAAGGCCGTGTTTGTGTGCAGTGAATGCGGACACGAAACCGCGCGCTGGAGCGGACAATGTCCCTCCTGCGGATCGTGGAACTGCCTAAACGAAGAACTGCGCACCAAAACCGCTTCGGCAACGACCGCCCGCACCGCTGTGACCGTCACCCCGAAAAAACTTTGTGATATCAACGAGCAGGATGATCCGCGCCTGCAAACCGGCATCGGTGAACTTGACCGTGTGCTCGGCGGCGGCATCGTCCCCGGTGGGCTGATGCTCATTGGCGGTGACCCCGGCATCGGCAAGTCTACCCTGCTTCTTCAGGTATGCGCCAACCTCGGCGCGACCCGCTCGATTTTATATGTATCGGGAGAGGAATCCGCGCGGCAGATCCGCCTGCGCGCCTCCCGCCTCGGTGTTGACACGGACAGCCTGTATGTGCTGTGCGAAAACGACATCGACACCATCCTTGCGGCAGTGGACAGCGTCCGCCCCGACCTGCTGATCATCGACTCGATTCAGACGATGACTCTCGCGGAGGTTTCCTCGGGCGCAGGCAGTGTGACGCAGGTGCGCGAATGTACCTCTGCGATCATGCGGGCGTGCAAAGCCATCGACCTGCCCGTGTTCATCGTCGGCCATGTCAATAAGGACGGCGCCATCGCCGGCCCGAAGGTCATGGAACATATCGTGGACTGTGTGCTGAGCTTTGAGGGCGACCGCAACACCACCTACCGCCTGCTCCGCTGTGCGAAAAACCGCTACGGCTCCACCAACGAGATCGGTGTGTTTGAAATGCGGGACAAGGGTCTGTGCGAGGTGGAAAACCCGTCGCAGATGCTGCTGGCAGGACGACTTGAGAATGTCAGCGGAACCTGTATCGCCTGCGCAGTCGAAGGTACCCGCCCGCTCCTTGCCGAAGTGCAAGGACTGGTGACCCCCAGCGGCTTCGGCAATGCCCGCCGTATGTCAACGGGGTTTGACTACAACCGCCTTAATCTGATTTTAGCGGTGCTGGAAAAACGCGCGGGATATTTCTTCTCCACGCTGGATGTATACATCAATGTGGTCGGCGGACTGAAACTCGATGAACCAGCGGCAGACCTTGCTGTGGCGATTGCGCTGATTTCGGGACTCAAAGATACCCCTGTCCCCATGAGCGTAATGGCATTCGGCGAAATCGGATTATCGGGAGAAGTACGCGCGGTCAGCAATGCGCAGATGCGCGTGAACGAAGCGGCACGGCTCGGCTTCACACACATCGTTCTCCCTGCACAGAACATAAAAGGACTGACGGCGCCCGACGGTGTCACTCTCACGGGAGTGCGCACGGTGCGCGAAGCATACGAAGCTGTCAAATGAGAGGAGACTCACTCATGGACAAAGTATACGGCATTATGCTGATCGGTTGCGGTCACATCGGCGGCGATCATCTCGACGATATGTACTGGCGCGATAACATCCGCGTTGTTGCTGTCGTCGACACCGACGAAGCGGCGGCAAAGCTGTTTGCCCGCAAATACGGCGCGGAGCATTACGGCACCGATTATCATAAATTTTTAGCGCTTCCCGAAGTGGACATCGTCATCATTGCAACCTATGTCAACACGCACTTGCCCATTCTGAAGGATTGCGTCGCGGCAAAGAAGCATGTGCTGTGCGAAAAGCCGATTGCCACCTCCAAAGAGGAAGGCAAAGAGTTTTATCGCACCGTCAAAGCGGCGGAGGCAGAAGGTCTGCATGTGCTCATCGCCTATATCCTGCGTCACAACGCGACCTATAACAAGATGCGCGAACTGATCTGGAACGGCGAAATCGGCGAACTCCGCGTCGCGCGCATGAGCCAGAATCACCACGCACTCAACTGGCCGCGCTACAAGCGTCTGCTTCACGACTGCTCCCCCATTCTCGACTGCGGTGTGCACTATATGGACATCGTGCAATGGTTCACGGGATCCAAGGTCGTGGAAGTGATGGGCAACGGCGTTACCGTTGACGAGGATCTCGAACCCGGCATGGTGAACTACGGTATGATCGTGATGCGTCTGCAAAACGGCGCGATGGCATACTACGAAGCAGGCTGGGGTCAGACCTTCTCCTCGGCAAATGTCAAGGAATTCATCGGCACCAAAGGTCGCATCCGCCTGACAATGAATCAGCAACGCGCCACCGATACCGAAATGGGTGACTGCATTGAGCTGTTCCGTCTGGAAACGGGACAGACCGAGATCATTAATGTGCAATGCAAATACAAACCCATGTATGCTCAGCTTTGCTCGCTGATCGATCTTATCGAGCATCGTCCCACCCACGCTCCCGACATCGAACAAGCTTACAGCGCCTTCAAGGTGGCGGTCGCCGCTGACCGCGCCGTTCGCGAAAGTGCGTTTGTGTATGTCGACGAAGATTAAATAAAAATAAAATCCCCGAGGAAACCGTTTTTGGTTTCCTCGGGGATTTTTTTAGTACACCAGTTTACCTTCTTCATCAAAGGTGTAATAGCCCACAAACAACGGATATCCTTCGTCCGTGAAAACACCATCAACAAATTTGTCACTAAGGTATACGCGATTGTTTTTCACAACCTTGTTGCCATCGCTGATGAAATAGAAATCACCGTTGTATTTTACCAGCTGATACGCCTTTTGCTGCACATTGCCGAGATAGAAGTAATCACCCACAACGCCGTTCTTAATGATCATCTTACCATCTGCATCAAAGTCGTAATACCCCACTGCAAGACCGTATTCCGCCGTGAAGCGTTCGGAAAGATGGATTCTGGTATTTTTTGCAACCTTATTGGCATCGTTGATGAAGTAATAGTTGCCTTCAAACTCCACCAGTTGGTACGCCTTTTGCAGTGCGCCGTTCAGGTAGAAATAGTCGCCGACAACACCGTTTTTGACGATCATTTTACCATCGGCATCAAAGTCGTATCGACCAACCGCCAAACCGTACTCCGCCGTGAATTTCTCCGTCAGATATACCGAGGTGTTTTTGGCAACCTTATTGGCGTTATCGATGAAATAATAGTCGCCTTCGAACTCCACCAGCTGGTACGCCTTTTGCAATGCGCCGTTCAGGTAGAAATAGTCACCCACTACACCGTTTTTGACGATCATTTTACCGTCGGCATCAAAGTCGTATCGACCGACCGCCAAACCGTACTCCGCCGTAAACTTCTCCGTCAGATATACCGAGGTGTTTTTGGCAACCTTATTGGCGTCGTTGATGAAGTAATAGTCGCCTTCGAACTCCACCAGCTGGTACGCCTTTTGCAGTGCGCCGTTGCGATAGAAGTAATCGCCGACCACACCCTGTCGGATGATCATCTTGCCATCGGCATCAAAGTCGTATTTGCCGGATTTCAGCGCTGTACCATCCGCATGGGTATATCCCGCCACAAAGGTGTCATTCAGATGTACCGATGTGCTTTTGCTCAGTTTATTGGCGTTGTTGATGAAATAATAATTGCCCTCAAATTCCACCAGCTGATACGCTCTGAGCATCGTGTTGTTCTTGTAGAAATAGTCGCCGACAGGGCCGTTTTTGATGATCATTTTGCCTTCTGCGTCAAAATCGTATTGACCAACCTTAAGCGGTGTACCGTCCGCATAGGTATACCCGCTGACAAAGTTCTCTTTCAGATATACCGAGGTGTTCTTTGCCAGTTTATTGGCGTTATCGATGAAATAATAATTGCCCTCAAATTCCACCAGCTGATATGCTCTGAGCATCGTGTTGTTCTTGTAGAAATAGTCGCCGACAGGGCCGTTTTTGATGATCATCTTGCCTTCCGCGTCAAAATCGTATTGACCGACCTTAAGCGGTGTGCCGTCTGCATAGGTATACCCGCTGACAAAGTTCTCCTTCAGATATACCGAGGTGTTCTTTGCCAGTTTATTGCCATTATTGATGAAATAGAAATCGCCGTTGTGCTCGACCAGCTGATAGGCATTCAAACGCACATTGTTTTTATAAAAATAGTCACCGATCGGGCCTGTGTAGGTTCTCTTCGTGATTTTTACGCCACCGTCGACCCAAGAGGACAGCGGCACATATCCCTGTATTGTACCGTCAAAGGAGGATGCCTGCGAATAACACGCGCCAATCACGCTGTCCGCTGTAATATCCTGCTTTGCACGAAGCTTTACTGTTGCGAGCACCTCGCCGTCTTTCAGCGTATGACCCTTCATCGCCATCGCTGTCAGCCAGACCTCGCCTTTGTCCGTCATCGGATGAAGCGGCGTGGTATTTACCGTTTTATTGGCGAACGACGACAGCGCTTCTCCGAACGATGCCTCGACCCATTCCCACTGTGCATCATCAAAGCAGAGATTGAGCTGCATACCGTTGAAATCGGAAACCGCGCTTGCTGTAATGTCCAATTCCACCGTCTCACCCGTTGCAATCGTACCCTCGTGAGCAACCGTTTCGATCGTATAGGTGATGTAGTTCTGTGCCGCGGTTGTGGTGGTCACAGGAATCTCCACTACAATAGAGCCGCTCTCGCCGCTTGACACCTGAGAATACAACCCGTCAAGCGCCTGCACCGACACCGCCTTTACCGATGAAAAGCTCACCGCGGAACTTGTCATAATCGGAGCCAACACCTCAAAGCGAAGCGTTGCAACAACCTCTCCGTCCGTAAGCGCGACAGGCTCGTTCCACAGTTTTGTCAGCCATACTTCGCCACCCAAAGACGACACAGGAGTGGCATTAGCAGACATGGGCTCTGCCTCAACAAACCGAAGCGTTTTGTCATCATACGACAAATGCATATCCAATGCAACCAGATCCGAAAGCGCCGACACCGTCAGATCCATTTCCACAATGTCACCAACCGCGAGAGATTGCGCATACACGGCATCCTCCAGACGAAGTTGCGCATAAGTCTCGTTGCGGGATTGCACCACTCCGCCGAGAACAGAGGTATCCTCATTGATATATCGGAACATGCAGAGTGCATCATATACATCCACTACACCATCCGCAAATACATCCAGATACTGTTTTTGCATCGCCGTCAATGTTGTGTTGCCGTTGATATATCGCACGATCGCCATATAATCATACATATCGACACTGCCGTCACCGTTATAATCGCCGTCACCGACGGTCACCGACGCAACAGCCTCCTGTGCTGCCGCCGGCATCACCAATATGCCTGACAACATACTGATCACCAGGGCAACGCTCAGCAATATTCCGATACTTGCTCGTTTCATAGTTCGTTCTCCTTTTCGTACACTTTCTTTTATTATATTGGATTTTTCCAAAAAAGTCAACGGCACTTGACAATCCGTGTCAAATCTCCTATACTGTCTCTTGCAAAGCCGGTTCGAAATTCCATCCCGGCTGAGGACATTCGTCCTCAAACCAAAACTAGGAGGTATATGTTTTATGAAACACCGTTCTTCTCTGCACCGACTGACCGTAGCGGGTATGATCGCGGCGCTGTATGCGACGCTGACGCTGATTTTACCTTTCGCTTCGTTTGGTACGGTGCAAATTCGTTTTTCGGAGCTGCTCACCATCCTGCCGGTGTTGACCGTGGATGCGATTCCGGGACTTGCGCTCGGCTGTGCACTTGCCAACGGCATCGGTATGGCGATAGGCGCCAACATCGCGGGTGGATGGGACATTCTCGTCGGTACGACCGCCACGCTTCTTGCCGCGCTGTGCACTTACGCTCTCAGACATGTGCGATTCAAAGGGTTACCCGTGCTCGCAACTCTGCCACCCGTGCTGTTCAACGCCGTGATCGTCGGCGGCGAGCTGAGTCTGGTGATGTTCGGCACGCTTGACATAGCGCCGCTTTTGCTGACGATGGCGCAGGTCGGACTCGGTCAGCTTATCCCCTGCATCGTCGGTGGACTTATCCTGTTCCGTTGCCTGCAAAAAGCCGGTTTTGAACAAAAACTCAACCAAAAACCTTGAAATCGCGCAAAAACCGCATGGTTCACTCTTGCTTTTTAAAGAAAAGTGGTCTACAATAAACAGTGAAGACACTTCTTCGTATTCTTAAGGTACAAGAAAGGAGACGAAACGCCAATGCAAAAGATTATTCGCAAAAAGGTATATGACACCGAGACCGCTACCCCGATCGCTTCGGCTGTGTACGGTTCGTTCGGCGATCCCGCGGGCTATGAAGAGATCCTGTATCAAGCTCCCGAAGGACACTACTTCCTCTTTGGCCGCGGCGGCGAGGATTCCCCCTATCCGGCAGAAAAGATCACCGCGATGTCCAAGGACCGCGCTACTGCTTGGGCTGTGGATCACAACTAATCTCACAACCAAACCACACAACGACAAACCGCATCCGCCCGAGTTTTTGGTGCGGATGCGGTTTTTCATTTTGTAAGAGGTGACTGTTTATGAAATGGCAATTTATGGGTACCGCCGCCGCAGAAGGGTTCCCCGCCCTCTTCTGCGAATGTAACACCTGCCGTCGCGCACGCGAAGCAGGCGGCAAAAATCTGCGGATGCGCTCAGGTCTGCTCATCAATGATACAACGATGATTGACCTGTGCCCCGATGTGCTGACCTTTTCCCAGCGTTTCGGTGTGCGGTTGTCGGCGGTGCGCGATCTGTTTTTCACCCACTCGCATTGCGATCACTGCGATGTGGAGGAGCTGAGCATGCGCCGCAACCCCGTGTTCTGTCAGCTTCCCGATGACCGTCCGCTCAATGTGTATATGAACGATACGGCACTTGAGCGGCTCAAAGGCTTTATGCCGTACGACGACGCGATGTACACAAGCTACCTGAACATGACGATGCTGGATTACTTCACTCCGTTTGAAACCGAAAGCGGACTGAAACTGACCTACCTCCCCAGCGACCACGCAGGTGAGGAACGGTCGGGCTTTTATCTTATCGACGACGGCAAGATCAAAGCAGTCTATGCTCACGACACAGGCTTTTTCCTTCCCGAAACGATGGCGTTTCTCAAGACGCAGAAGATTGATCTGATCAGCCTCGACTGCACCTTCGGCAAGAACACCCGCGGCGGCTACGGTCACATGGGTATTCCCGACAACCGCCTGATGGTGAACGAGCTCCGTGAAGCGGGCGCACTGAAAGACGATGCGACCGTGATCATCCATCATTTCACCCACAATTGCGGTCAGCTTCACGAAGAACTGGAAGCCGAGGTTGCCGCCGACGGTTGGCTGGTGTCCTATGACGGCATGATCGTGGAGAAATAACAACGCCTATACAACAAAATCCCCGCTCTGGTTTTACAGAGCGGGGATTTTTGTTATGCTCAGATCTCGCGCTTTCTCAGCTTGAGAGCCATCACAGAGACAGCCGTCGCCGCAGCCGCCATCAGGAACAACGGCAACAGCACATTGGCTTCCTCACCCGTCTTGGGTGCTTCGGGAGCTTTTTGCGTAGTCGTCGGGCCGGGCATCAGCGATGTGGACATCGTCGTAGTCGTCGTTGCGGCAGTCGTCGTTTCGGTCGGCACTGCAATCGGCTGCGTGGTCGTCACTTCACCCACCGGCAAGGTGGTGGTAGTCGTGGTAGTGGTTGTTGTGGTCGTAGTTGTGGTCGTAGTAGTGGTAGTGGTGGTAGTGGTAGTAGTAGTGGTGGTAGTCGTGGTAGTGGTAGTGGTGGTGGTAGTGGTGGTGGTAGTGGTGGTGGTAGTGGTAGTAGTGGTGGTAGTCGTGGTAGTGGTTGTAGTAGTGGTTGTCGTAGTGGTTGTCGTAGTAGTAGTGGTTG
>JAZRTC010000144.1:0-13306 GCA_045651865.1 Acutalibacteraceae bacterium | reverse complement strand
CTCACAAAACCTCTGCAGAAGCTGGGCGGAGTCATGGGTATCAATGAAACCGCATCCCTTGGATTTCTCTCCTCCCTTGCCACCAGCGTGACAACGTATGAAATGGTCCCGGACATGGATGAAAAAGGGATCGTGCTGAATTCCGCTTTTGCCATTTCGGGCGCGTTCACGTTCGCGGGACATCTCGCGTTCACGATGGCGTTTGATGCGGCGTACATCGGGCCGGTGATTCTCGGAAAACTCCTCGCCGGCGTCACGGCTCTGCTGCTCGCCGTAGGAATCCACCGCCGTCTTTCCGTACGCGGAAGCAAACTGCTGTAAGACTGACATTCCCCCAATGCAAAAAGGATGCACCGTTTAAAGTGCATCCTTTTGTTTTTATGTATTCTTATTTTCCGGTTTTTACCTTCAGGTTCTTTTCGGTGTTCACAATCATCCCGATCACAACACCTGCCATAGCAAGGACCGCGATCAGACCGCCGACAGCCGCGCCGACGTTCAGTGCGCCGCCGGTTACGACGGTACCGATGGTATATACGAAATACGCCACGGTATAACCGACCGTCAGCTGAAGACCGATGCCGCCCCAGAGCCACTTCGCAGACTTCATTTCCGCGTTCATCGCGCCGATCGCCGCAAAGCAAGGCGGTGTAAACAAGTTGAACATCAGACACGCAAGCGCCGCCGCTTTTGTAAGTCCCAGCACCGCCGCCACCTCAGACGATCCACCCGTCAGTGTCAGTTCCTCCGTATCAATAAAATTGGTGACGCTATAACACACCGCGAGTGTACCGACCACATTTTCTTTAGCAATAAAGCCTGTGACCGCTGCCGCCGCCATCTGCCACACACCAAAACCGAGCGGGATCAGCAACACGGCAATCGGTTTGGCAACCGATGCAAGGATCGACTCATCTGCCGTAAGCGCAGGCTGAAAGCTCCAGGTAAAGGTCTGCATCATCTGCACAATCATATTACAAAGCAAAATGACCGTACCTGCTTTCACGATATATGACCAGCCGCGGGAGAGCATCGAGGTCGTTGCACGCTTAACACTCGGCAGCTTATACTCAGGAAGCTCAATGATAAAGAAGGATTTGCGGCTCTTGTAGCCCGTGATCTTATTAACAAGCAACGCACCGAGCAGAATGATTGCGATGCCGACAAAATACATCAATGTGCCGACCCACGATGCGTCATCAAAAAACACACCTGCAAACAACGCGATCACAGGAAGCTTGGCTCCGCATGGCATAAACGGTGCGAGCATCGCCGTGGCACGGCGCTCACGCTCATTGCGGATCGTGCGGCATGCCATGACACCGGGAATGGCACAGCCTGTTCCGATGACAAAAGGAATGACCGATTTACCCGACAATCCGACTTTTTTGAAAATCGGATCCAGTACGACCGTGGCACGCGCCATATAACCGCAATCTTCAAGAAGTGCAATGAGAAAGTACATCAGCATCACAAGCGGCAAGAAACCGACAACTGCACCGACACCGCCAATCACGCCGTCCACAAGAACCGCCGACAGAATATCGTTAGTCACGAAACCGCCGACCCACTCCTGGAACATTTCAATCAGTGTCACAAGACCGGGAATGGCGAAGCCATTTGCAAACTCATAGCCTTCAGCAATCCACACACCAAGCCACGCCTGCGAGATCTGAAACACCAGAAACATCACCACGGCGAAAACCAGCAAGCCGATAAGCGGATGCGTCAGCACCGCATCGATCTCGTCTTGTGCGTTGCGGTCTCTGGTGAACACTTTACGGGTTTCCACCTCGGCAACCAACGCATTGACAAAAGCAAAACGCTTTCTGTCCGCCGATACGACCGCTTTTTTGTCGGTCATATCAACATCGCCCTGACTGTACGGCGGTTTTTGCTGTGTTCCGTAAAGACCGATTGCCGCCTTGACAAGTTCTTCCAAACCGTTGTGGCCGCTTTTGGTCGATGTGGTTTCCACAACGGGGCAACCCAGCGCTTCAGACAGCGCCGCTGTATCAATGACGGTTTGCTTTTTCTTGTTGACATCGCTCTTGTTCAACGCGATCACGGTCGGGATGCCAAGTTCCAGAAGCTGGGTTGTAAAAAACAGACTGCGGCTGAGGTTGGTCGCATCGACAATATTGATGAGCACATCAGGTTTTTCGTTCTGAATATACTCGCTTGTGACGCTTTCCTCCGAGGTAAACGGCGACATCGAATACGCACCCGGCAAATCCACCGCAATCACATTCTGCCCGTCGGTATATTGCGACTTCAAAACCGCTTCTTTTTTATCAACGGTAACACCCGCCCAGTTGCCCACATGCTCATTGCGACCTGTAAGTGCATTGTACATGGTGGTCTTACCACTGTTCGGATTTCCCGCAAATGCAATTCTCATACCGTGTGTCCTCCTGTCGTAACCGCAAGGGTTAGCGAAAGCTAACCCTTGCTTCTAAAAGAAAGCCGACGAATCGGCTGTGAATATCCATTCAGATAAAGATCGCCCGTGCAAGCGGACGGTCAATGTTGTAACGGCTGTCCTTGACGGCAATCACACAGCTGTTGCGTCTGCGAGACACCACCGTAATGGGTTCGCCGCTGTAACAACCAAGAGAAAACAAAAACGAATCCAGTTCTTCGTCGTTGGTTTCAATACGGCTGACGGTGTATTCCTTCCCGATCTCCGCCTCCATCAGATTCATTTTGTCCCCTCCTTTTTTAAAATTAGCATAGGCTAACCGAGACTTACTATACCATTCTTTTCCGCCTTTGTCAAGTGCTTTTCGAGCGATTTCGGCATAATATTCGGCACTTGCAAAAACGGTTGACCTATGATAAAATATAGAAAACTCACAAAGGAGCTTTTACAGTATGCACCTTCAGGAATCGGGAGAAATGTATCTCGAAACAATCTATATTTTAAGCCGCCAGCGTGATACCGTACGATCGGTGGATATCGGCGACTACATGGGCTATTCCAAACCGAGTGTCAGCCGTGCAATCGGCCTGCTGAAAAACGGCGGATATGTACAGACCGATGCACACGGTCACCTGACCCTGACCGAAGCGGGACTGGAAATCGCCTCCAAAATGTACGAACGCCACACCCTGCTTACGGATTTTCTTGTCCGGATCGGTGTGGATCGCGATACCGCCACCGAGGACGCCTGCAAAATCGAGCATCACCTGAGCGACGCAACCTTTGAAGCTATCAAGCGTCACGCAAAACAAGTTCTCGGATAAACCATATATATGCAAAAAAGTCCCTCGCTATTTCAAAGCGAAGGACTTTTTTATTGTTATTCTTCAATTTCCTCTTCCTCTTCTTGTTCAACCGGCAAGAAGATCTTTCCGGTCAGTCGTTGAAGACTGATGATCACCGAACAGGCAAGCAGGAAGGAGATCAGCATCGCCGTGGTGGTGAAATATTTGAAACCGTAAAGCGGAAGCGGCAGAACTGACAGCACAAACGCCGCCGTCGACAGCACAAACATCGTCACACGAACAGGCTTATTCTCCGAAGCAAAAAAGGTGTAACCGACGATAACAAACAGCAACACCGTCACGGTCGCACACAAAAACGGCGCAAAGTTGGCATAACCGTAGATCGTGGGATTGAAATAAGAATAGGTTTCCAGTGTTTCGTGCTGTACCCCGCTCGCATCAGGCGTGACAAAGCGAAGAACCGCACCCCACGGCAACATCATTGCCGCGATCGCCGCGGCAACAGTGAGAATATGTGTCAGTTTCGGATTTTTCATAGCGATCTCCTCATGTATGAATTACACTGGAAAGTATATCATACCTTTTTCAAAAACGCAATGATTTTGTAACGATGTCCTGTGCCCATTCCCGTAATGCTTCGTTATATGCAGAAATATACCCTCTGTCGCCGTGGTCGGTTTTCGTGTTCAGCCGACGATAGATATGCTTTCCGCCCTCCTGTGTCGTAATAAACTCGGTGTTGCCGTTTTGATAAGTGATCTCCAGCGTGTAAACAGGATTGGAATGTAACCCTTCTTCGTGATGCGGAAAGGGGTTGGCGCGAAGTTTGGATGTCTGAGCGAGTGCTTCAAAGAAACCGTCTATATCTTGCGGGTCTGTT
Source organism: Acutalibacteraceae bacterium (assembly GCA_045651865.1). Lineage (GTDB taxonomy): Bacteria > Bacillota > Clostridia > Oscillospirales > Acutalibacteraceae > RGIG1959. Next base: position 9,198 of record JAZRTC010000144.1, on the reverse strand, counting down.
ACCGTTACGGTATACCGACTGCGAAAATCCCATGAGACTTTAACCGACTTGATCGACTCAGCACTCCCCGAGACAAAGAGGCGTTCGGGGAAACCGTAGACCATTACTGCCGCAAACGCAAGCAACACTACAAGTACACCCAGAAGTGCTATCATCCGCTTGTTCATTCGTCTTTTCCCCTTTTACAGTTCCCGTTTTTCATAAAACCGCACCGACAACCGCCACGAAAGTGCAAAAACACCGACGGCTATCAAGAGCAGTGATAATGTCAACATCGGCGAAATGTGCGATCCCTCGGTATAATCCAACCCGTTGAAGCCGTAAAATGCACCGACAACCATACCGCACACACCAAGCGTGGCATAATAGATGATGGCGCCTTTTTCCGTACCAAACCTGAACACGAACGGCATAATCATCGCGTTGATAAAGAATCCCACCGATACCATCATCAGAAAGACGCCGAACAAATCACCGAAAGCACCTTGTCCTTTCGACACCATCAGCACGGTTTTCGCCAGAGTAGCAAGCAACGAAAATGTGCCGACAAGACACATCGCCAGCACATATTTTGCGTGAACCGATTGGGCGCGCGTGATGGGAAGTCCCTGCACATAGCGATCCCAATGGAATTTTTCGTCGTAGGACAGCAAGGTCATTGGCAGGATCGCCGCAAAAAAGCACGGAAACATCAGCATCAGAAAATTTTGATCAGAGGACAGCGGCATGATCACAACGATCACCAGATAGATCGGCAGAAGTTTGGTTTTCCACAGCGTCAGCAAATCTTTATACAGCAGTCCTTTCATATCACTTCGCCTCCTTTGCCATAAACACAAAAAGCTGTTCGATATCCAGCACACCCGTTTCCCATTCAGCGGGATAAGACCCCTTGCGGACAATTGCCTCGACACCGAACGGTGTTTCCCGTTTACCGACCACGCAAACTGAGGGCACTGCGGCAAGCTCCTCCGCTTTACAGCGCACCAGTGCATAGTCCTCCTTCAGACAATCTTTTTCCTTACAGAGCATCAATTTACCTTTATGTAAAAAGGCGATATAATCACAAATTTTCTCAAGATCGCTGACGATATGCGACGAAATCAGCACGCTGTGCCCTTCATCGCGAGTAAACTCACAAAGGATATCCAGCACATCGTCGCGCACCACAGGATCAAGTCCTGAAGTCGCTTCGTCCAGAATCAGCAGTTTCGCACCATGTGACAACGCCACCGCAATCCCAAGCTTCATTTTCATACCGCGGGAAAAATCCTTGAACCGTTTGTCCTCGGGAACCGACAGTCGTTTTATATAGGATGCAAACACCTCGCTGTTCCAGTTGCGGTAGATACCGCGCATCATACGGTCAACATCCTTGACTTTCACACAATCGGGAAAACCGACCTCGTCAAGCACAACGCCGAGTTCCTCTTTGACCGCGATACTATCCTTGATCACATCCCGACCGAGCACTGTGATCTCGCCCTCATCGCGTCGAATCGCATTCAAAAGCAGTTTGATCGTCGTACTTTTACCGGCACCGTTCTCACCGATCAACCCCATAATACACCCGCTGGGCAGCGTCAGGTCAAGTGACTGCAGCGAAAACGACGAATAGCGTTTACAAAGTCCTTTGATCTCAATAGCGTTCATTCCGATTCCTCCATTGCCAGTGTCAGCATCTCGCGCAGTTCTGCTCCCGTCAGACGGCAAGTAGCGGCAAGTGCCACGATTTTATCCATATAGTCTTCGATGGTTCTGAGGTTTTCTTCGCGAAGCAACTCGGTGTTTTTCGGCGCAACAAAGCATCCCTTCGCGGCGACTGTGTAGATGAACCCTTCCTTTTCCAGCTCATCATAAGCCCGCTTTGTTGTGATCACGCTGATACGCAGATCCTTTGCAAGTCCACGGATGGACGGTAGCGGATCGTCCACTTTCAAGTCGCCGCGTATGATCTGTGCCTTGATCTGCGAATAGATCTGGTCATAGATCGGTAATCCGCTTTTGTTGTCGATGAACACCGTCATACTCTCACCTCGATTTACTGTTCATATACAGTATATACAGTTTGAGTGAGAATGTCAAGAAAAAAACGCGTCATCCTGAGCTAACACTCAGGATGACGCGAACACATCAATCATCCCACCGTCGGATGGCTTCGATCTGCGTGAGCATATCCTCGCGCAAGGCACACAACTTTTCCTGTCTGCTTCTCACACTGCGAAGCAAACTATAATCCCATGTAAACTCAAACACGATATCTTGTATATCTCCTGTAAGCAATTATACAGATACACCGCCAGAACAAGCGGAAAGAGCACGATTATAAGCGCGATCAGCAAAACCGTCCATAACGGTTCGTACACCTCATAAAATCGAATATGGGTTTTACCGTTTTGCGCATACACCTTCCCGCGCAAACCGACGGCATCCAATTCACTGCGCACCGCAAACTTGCCCTGTTTTGAACAACGAAAGCGTCCTCCTTCACATTTTCCTGTAGCGGCACCATACATTCCCCGGTATCTCAACGGTATTTCCCGTTGTTGCTGACGCATTTTGGCGATCACACCCCGCACGCTGTCTTTGATCTCTACTGTAGTTTCGCCGTACACCTTCCGAAACCATGAGGAGCGCATCGTAAACGGTTTTTCCTCACGCACCTGCTCTTTCGGCAGTAACGGTGTCGCCGCATAGATTTCCTCGGGATCAATCGATTTCACAGGGCAGGAAGACAGGATGATGGCGAGTTCTTCAAGAGAAACCTCACGATCAATATCTGCTTTTTGCAACACCTTGATCATCTGCTCGCTGTGTTGCTTTTCGGTTTCCAGCTGTGCAAGCCGTTCCTGCACCAATCGACGAACCGAGCGGGAGAATAACAGTTCGCGGATCTGCTCAATACCGAACCCTGCCTCACGAAACACCTTGATCGTTTCGAGCCGCTCCACATCCTCACGGGTGAAAGCATAGTTTTTTCGTCCTGTATAACTGTCGTCACTGTGCGGAGCAAGCAACCCAGATTCGATATAATGCCGTATCGCACGATCGGTAAGCCCCGTTCGCTCCATAACCTCTTTGATTTTCATAACAAACGCCTCCCTTTGGCGTTATCATACACTTTTACGCTAGGTCAAAGTCAAGCGGTTTGGTTGAAAAACTCTTCAAATACCGCCTGCATCTGCTCAGGGTCATCCAAATACACCGAATAACCCCAGCAACTGTGATCCGCAAGCGTTTCGATAACAAAGGTATAGGTTTTTCCATGCCAATCAAACATCGAATACGCAACAGATGTTTGCGGGATATTCTGTTCTTTTTCCAATATCACACACGACATTTTCAGGTCACTATCCGACGCTTCCACTGTATAATACCATCCCGCTTCCGTTCCGTCGCTTGTAATTTTACATTGATAGCGGTTCTCACCTCTGGCATCCAGATAGGCAATACCAAGTAGGTCGTTTGCATTTTGGTATACACATAAAGCATCCTCTTGCTCGTTAACCGATATCATCGTCAGAATTGCTTGTACAGTATCATCATAGGCTTTCAACGCCGCCAATGGTTCCTGCGGGCGAGACTGATATAGCGACACACCAATCACAAGAAAACCAACAAACAAAACAACACCTGTGATGATCCATTTTGAAAGCGACGGTTTTGAAGAAGAGCATGTCGGTGGTGTAAAATCATCTTCTCTTACACACGCCTGTGTGATGACGACTTCTTCCCCGCTTTCGATCGCGTCCAGATAGTTCTGGGCAATATGTGCGAAATTCAGTTTCGGTGCCGTTTGCACGATCTGATTAAAATAAACGGCCGCCTCCTGCCAATCGCCGTTTTGATAGCGCGCCACCGCATACGCATAATCGATCTGCGTTTTCACCAAAGCATTCTGTTTGTATTGTGTTTCTTCCATCCGTTTCATATACAGCTCACAGCATGATGCAAATGAGCCGTCGCAATACAACGAATAAAATGCCATCAGTTGTCCGTAATGAGATGAAAGATAGCGGTTTTGAGCAAACGCCGCATGAAAATCCTCACAGATTTCACGCAGTTTTTCGATCTCGCCTGTATCAAAATATATACGCGATAAAATCATTTTATACCAATACTGCTGTGCTGTCGATCCGGTGTTTTCAAGCTTTTGAACACACAAATTATAAGCGGTGTGATAATCATTCATATAATATGCCGCCGTAATATCCACCGTATCATTTTTTGCGGCAGCACCAATGCCGTGCGAAACCATATAGTACAGTTCAGGATCCAGATCGCGTGTCAAAAGCGAATTAGAAGTACGCGTCATCAGCACCGCCAATACAACTATTTCCAATAATAACAATCCGATCACAAGAAGTATTTTGACTACGATTGTTATCTGCAAGGCTAATGCTGCCAAAATCGCAAAAACAGTCAGAATCTCAACCGTACGAGCGCGTTTCTGATAACGCTTTATAATGCCTTTTGCATCGTTCATATTATCCCCCTTCTCCTTTCCTGAAACATTGTACAATGGCGATGCCAATACTCGGCAACAGCAAAAACAAACCTGCCAAAAGGCTGAAATACAGCACAAACAGCCACGCCACCACGCAAAGGACCCGCATCCAAAACGGTATCCGTCGAATTGCATACGCGGCATACCACAATCCCGTAAATAGCGATGGCAATGTTATGGTGATCATTACACACATTGCCGTCAAAGAGGCAAGATTAACTTCACCAGGCAGCATACTCACCATATATGAATAAGCCATGCGCGCCAGCCATAACGATAGCGCTACCAGTAATGCCAAACTAATAAGATAGACCTTTGCCCGTTTGCGGGAAAACAATACGGTAACCCGCATTGGTTGTACTTTTTCGCAACGCAAGATCTCATCGGTTTCCCGCGCAACATCAGATAAGGTGCGCGACTTTACTTTTTGCGAAGCATCCTCAGAAACCGCGTTCTCCAAAAACTCCTGCGCATTGATATCAAATATCTCTGCCAGCTTAAGCAGAATCTCAGTCTTCGGAACGGCGGCACCGGTCTCCCATTTCGAGACAGCTTTGTTTGAGACGCCGACAAGTGCACCAAGTTCCTTTTGCGAAAGTTCCTTTGATTTCCTCAACTCATATATTCTATTCGCTAAATTATCTGAACGCATACTATCACCACATCCAGTATAAAACAATCCGCAATGTAATGCAAGAAATATAAATCGAATAGCGGTAGAACTTGTAAAAAAGGGATGCCGCATCAGCGGCATCCCTTTTTTATTATTTCTTCGGTTTCAACAACACGACCACAACCACCGCGCCGACAAGCAAGATAGCCGCGGCGATGATCAGAGCCAGCATCGTCGGCGTCAGTCCGCCGACCGTGACGGCGATGGGTTGCGTATACAGCACATACTCGTTGCCGTTGGCAGTCTGCGTCTTATAGCCGACAAGCACCTGCGCGGTACCGTTGCCCGTTGCGGTGACAACACCGTTTTCGACCGACACGACCTCATCACCCTCCAGCACGCTGACCACACATTCATCAAGCGACAACTCACTTGTTGTTCTGCCGTAGGTCGTACCGACAATCGCGAGCGGGACAGCTTTTCCTTTGGATGCGCTGACGGTCGATTCAGCTTCGATGAATTTGAGCATATCTTTTGACCATTGCACATCATCCGTTGTGACACCGTCGGGGCAAAGAAGAAATGCCTTATTGGCGGTTGATTTGGAATAGGTCCAAGGCCACACCGTCATACCGCGGTCAGTGGCAACCTGCAGATACGGCTCGGTGGCAACGCTGTTGTTCGGGTTGATGGTACTGTTCGCCGCATTGGTATTGATAATGGAGTTATAAAAAACAGCGAGGGCGATTTCTTCGTTAGCGGTATACCCCGACGGCGACTGCAAATAGCCTGTCGACATACCCTCAATTTCTTTTTGCGTCTGTGTCAGGAAATTGGCGTTGAAGGAAATCACATCCACGCGATCTTCCATTTCGTGTTCCTTAACAAGATCAAGTGCGGCGGGTACATTTTTCTGGTTATATCCCTTGAACTCGATGAAGATGCGGCAATCCTTATCCTTGAACGCTTCCAGCACCTCACGGAAGGTCGGCACAGTTTCATCGGTCAGCTTACCGCTTTTATCTTTCAGATGATAGGTCTTGATTTCTGCAAGTGTCATATCGTTAACCGACAGTTCACCCGTGTAATCGGTGGTGCGGTTGAGCGTGCTGTCGTGCATGATCACGATTTCGCCGTCTTTTGTAATCTCTACATCAATCTCAAACACATCTGCGCCGTTTTCATACGCAGTCAGAAATCCCGACAGTGAATTTTCGGGCGCTTGCGTCGGATTGCCGCGGTGACCGATCATCACAGGTGTACGGGTCATTGAATTTTCCTCCAGCACCTGCATCAAGAGAGCGGCAGTATCATAAGCACTCGCGGTAACAATGCCGTTCGCGCCCGAGGTGACCGCTTTGATCACCGATGCATCGCTGTCCCCTGCTTTGACCCATACCGCCACGGCGAGCTCCTGTAATTCGGCAACAACCTGACGGGACGCGTAAGTATCGTCAATTACGCAAAATGTCGCAGGAGCACTGCGAACCTGCGTGCGGATCGCGTGCGCCTCTTTGGAGGTAAGTGCATCCTTTTCGAGCGTGATTTCCAGACCCGTGCGGATGATCGCTTTTTTATTACGGGCATATTTCAACACCGCAGGATCGGCAGAGATCACCGTCACATCCTTAAACGACAACGATTCAATAGCAGAGACAACCTTCTGCACTTCCTTGATATCTACAGCTCGGAAGGTCGGCACAACGCTGTTATCGGCACACAGCTTCACAAATGCGGTTACATCGCTGAGTTCCGACACATTGACAAGCGCGATACCGGGAGCGTTACCCCCCGTCAACACCGTCTGCGCATCTGCCCCCGCCACGGTCTGTACATTCGCGATTGCGTTGATAAGCGGCAGATCGTAATGCACGGGATTGACCAGATCATCCGAGGCTGAAACAGCGGTCGTAAACATCGCTGTCAACATGAGAAGACTCAACAAAACGGATACACATTTTATCACAGCACATCCACTCCTTTTATTATCCTATACAAGTATTGTAACAAAAAGAAAAACAATCGTCAACACACGAAAATCTACATTGACCGATACAAAGAAATTTGGTATAATAACGCTTGAATGAAATTGAGGTGACAGAACAAATGAAATCCATTGAAATGTTTACAGACGGCGCTTGCTCGGGCAATCCCGGTCCCGGCGGCTGGGGTACGATCCTGCGCTTTCAAGGCAAAGAAAAGGAACTGGCAGGCGGTGCCGCTTCCACTACCAATAACCGTATGGAGCTGACCGCTGTTATCGAGGGACTTGCGGCACTCAAAGAACCTTGTCAGGTGACGGTCACAAGCGATTCGAAATATGTTGTCGACGGCATCACCAAAGGCTGGGCGCGCTCCTGGAAACGCAACGGCTGGCGCAAAGCGGACAAAAAGCCCGCGCTCAACGCCGATCTTTGGGATCGTCTTCTCACCCTTCTCGATATCCACGATGTGACATTCGTGTGGGTGCACGGCCATCAGGGACATCCCGAAAACGAGCGGTGCGACCGCCTTGCTGTTGGACAAATCGAACTTTACCGCTAAATTCATAGAAAAATATAAGAATTTTTCAAAAACCTCTTGTAATCTACACCAAAAAGGTATATATTATCTGTGGAGATATTTTAAAGGAGATTTTACGGTATGAATCAGTTTATATATGCCGATAACGCCGCTACCACGCGGCTGTTACCCGAAGTGCTGGACGCCATGATGCCTTATCTCACCGAACAATACGGCAACGCCTCGTCGCTGTACGGCTTCGGTCAGGAATCGCGCGTCGCCGTGGATCAGGCTCGTGCCACAATTGCTGAATGCCTGAACTGCCTTCCGAATGAAGTGTACATCACCTCAGGCGGCAGTGAAGCGGACAACTGGGCAATCAAGATGGTTGCTCAAGCGCAGGCAAAAAAAGGAAAGAAACACATTATTTCCACCGTGTTTGAACACCACGCCGTGCTTCACGCACTTGACGCGTTGAAAAAAGACGGCTTTGAAATCACGCTGTTGCCTGTCTACGACAACGGCATCGTCCGTGTGGAGGATGTCAAGGCGGCGCTTCGTGAGGACACGGCGCTTGTCACGGTGATGTTTGCCAACAACGAAATCGGCACTATTCAGCCGATTGCCGAAATCGGCGCTCTCTGCCGTGAAAACGGTGTGCTGTTCCACACCGACGCGGTGCAGGCGGTCGGTCACATCCCCGTTGATTTTAAAGAGATGAACATTGATCTGCTGTCTCTGTCGGCACATAAATTCCACGGCCCGAAAGGCATCGGCGCATTGCTGATCCGCCGCGGACTCCGTTTTGGTAATCTGGTTGACGGCGGTGCGCAAGAACGCGGTCGCCGCGCAGGCACCGAAAACACGGCAGGCATTGTCGGCATGGCAAAGGCGCTGTCCATTGCTTGTGCCACCATGGAGGATGCCGCGGCGCATCTTCTTCCGAAACGCGACCGCATCATCGCGGAGCTGACGGGCAAAATCGAACGCTGCCGCCTCAACGGTGACGCTTCCTCCCGACTGCCCGGTAACATCAACATCAGCTTTGAAGGCATCGAAGGCGAAAGCCTGCTTCTGATGCTGGATATGCGCGGCATCTGTGCTTCGTCGGGCTCGGCGTGCACCTCTGGCTCACTGGATCCCAGCCATGTGCTTCTCTCCATCGGTCTTCCCCACGCGATCGCCCACGGCTCGCTCCGCCTGTCACTGAGCGAAGATGTGACCGATGAAGATGTCGAGACCATCCTGCGCGAAGTTCCTGTTATTGTGGATCGTCTTCGCGCGATGTCCCCGCTTTGGGAAGATATTATCAATGGTAAAAAGTAAAACTATATTCAGAAAGGACTAAGAACGATATGGCTTCTGTTTACAGCGAACAAGTGATGGATCACTTTATGAACCCCCGCAATGTCGGTGAAATTGAAGATGCCGACGGCATCGGTGAGATGGGCAACGCAAAATGCGGCGACATTATGAAAATGTATATCAAGGTTGAGAACGGCATCATTGTGGATGTTAAGTTCAAAACCTTCGGTTGCGGCTCGGCGATTGCGACCAGCTCCATCGCGACCGAGAT
>JAZRTC010000143.1:0-9599 GCA_045651865.1 Acutalibacteraceae bacterium | reverse complement strand
AGGGGCTGGATCTCCAAAAAGTCGTAATAGGAGGGGATGCGTTCGATCTCTTCGGGGCTCTTTCCGTCGGCGATGGCGGTGTAGAGCTCGCCTGCCTCGCAGGCGGAGCCCACGATAAGACCTTCGCGGTATTTGTCCAGCTCAAACTTGGGAATGACGGGGTTCTTCCGGCGGTTGAGATATTTAAGGTGTCCGATGCTGACCAAACGGTAGAGGTTTACGATACCGGTGCGGTTTTTGGCAAGCAGGATGATATGGTAGGTCTTTGAAGGCAGACCCATAACGCCCAGAGCGGCGTTTTTATATTTTTTGGAGGTCAGCAGCTCGTTCAGGTTGGAAAGGGTCTCTGCCCCCAGCTCGGCTGCGACACGGCGCATAAGCTCCGCAAAAATGAAAGCCAAAGCCGCGGCATCCGCCTCGGCGGTGTGGTGGCGGAACTGGGGAGCGTTCAGGTGGGCGGCAACGACGTCCAGCTTGTGCTTCTGAAGTTCAGGCAAAAGCACACGGGAAAGCTCCAGAGTGTCCACGGAAACCGGCTTCCAGTCCAGCCCGATGCGGTCGCAGACGGCGGCAACAAAGCCTGTGTCAAAGGAGGCGTTGTGGGCAACCACGGGGCGGTCGCCGCAGAATTCGCGCAACGCAAGAATTGCCTCGCTGTCCTTGGGTGCGCCTGCAACTGTGGCGTTGCTGATGCCCGTAAGCTTGGTTATAAAATCGCTGATGGGTTTTTCGGGGTCAACGTAGGTGTGGAAGGTCTCACCGCGCTCGCCGTTCCGGACGATGCAGGCGCCGATCTCGGTGATGCGCTCTTTCCGAACGTCCGTGCCCGTGGTTTCAAGGTCAAAGCAGACGTATTCGCCGTTTACGGGCTCCTCCGATTTGCCCACAACGGCAAAGGACTCGGTGGTGGCGGTGGAAAAATAAGCCTCGCAGCCGTAGAGGATCTTTATACCTTTTCCCGCCTTCAGGGCTTCGGGAAAGGCCTGGGTAACACCGTGGTCCGTAACGGCAATTGCCTTGTGTCCCCAGGATTTTGCCCTGGCTATAAGGGAAGAGGCCGTGGATACGGCGTCCATCTGGCTCATCGTGGTGTGCATATGAAGCTCAACGCGCTTTTTCTCCGCATTGTCGGGCTTTTGATATTTTGCCACAAGCGCCAGTGCTTTGATACGAAGCACATTGCACTTAGCATATTCATTATAATCGTAACTGCCCTGCGCCAGTACGCAGACGCCGTTTTTCACAGAAGCAAGCGCTTCGATTTTTTGCTTATCGCGTTTTTTATCCAGCCACATATTGACCGTCACCGAACCCGTGCGGTCGGACAGGTGAAACTCATACAGCACGCGTGTGCCGTCACGGCTTTCGCGGTGCTCTTTTTCCATGCCGAACACTTCACCCCAGATGGTGACAAAACTGCCGTCCGGTTCAATGGTACGGATCGGCACGGGCATTTCGCGGATATCCTTACCCCAGATAATCTGTGCTGTTTCCAGATACACAGGCAGACCGTTTGACGGCGGGCGGTTAAAATCGATCCCTGCCGTACGCGGCTTGGGCGCAGGTGCGCCTTCCGTTTTCGGAGCAGCGGCGGCAGCCGCAGCCGCAAGCGCCGCGGCCTCCTCAGCACGCTGACGCTCCTCATCGAGCGCTTGTTGCATCAGACGCTGATATTGCTCATCGTTATGATCAATCGCCTCGTCGCCGACGAACTCCACCGTGACGCGGCAAGAAAACACCTCAAAAATCAACTCTTCGAGATGCTTGTCCATTTGTGTATTTTTCAGAAGTCCGGCGCCGCCGTGTGCCAGGCGAATACTGACACGGTCGCCGTCGATGCTGTAAACGGCATCGTTGAAACTACCGTTGACCTGCATGTGGCGACGACGCAAAAGCGCCATCAGCAACGGGAAGATCTCGGGTTTCAATGCACCTTGCGCAAAACGAAGTTCCAGCTGAGCCTTGACAGAAAACACCTGAGCAAGGCAAGACTCCGCCTTTTCGATGTCTTGATAAGCGGGAACATCCGTTAAGCGCAATACAAGCGATAACAGCCGCGTCGATTCCTGCAAGGACATCGACACGATCTCGCTGCTGTGAAACGCCGACGGAATCTCCTCTATCTTCACGCGGCACGCAAACAATTCACGAAATGTCATAATCGTACAATTCCTTCACTTCAACTACATTTTTCTCCGGAGATGTATACAGTATACACTCCTCTATATCCCAAAAACAGTACATTACAGCTGTGCAATTTCATCCATCAGCGCATCGACCGCTTCGTCTTCGGACACAGTGCGGAGCACTTCGCCTTTTTTAAAGATGGCAAACTTGCCTTTGCCACCCGCCATACCGATATCCGCCTCACGGGCTTCACCGGGGCCGTTAACGATACACCCCATCACCGCAACCGTGATATCCTTTTGCACGCTTTCAAGACGCGCTTCCACTTCGTTGGCGACGGCAATCAGATCCACTTGTGTTCTGCCGCAGGTCGGGCAAGATACAAGTTTCGCGCCGCCCGTACGCAATCCGATGGCTTTAAGAAGATCCTTTGCCACCGTCACTTCCTCAGCAGGGTCAGCTGTCAGCGACACGCGGATCGTATCACCGATACCGCCAAGAAGCAAGCCACCGATACCGGCGGCAGATTTCAGCAATCCCATTCTCGGCGTACCTGCTTCGGTCACACCAAGGTGAAGCGGATAGGCACAACGGGATGCCACCAGGGTATAAGCATCGGTCATTGTCTGCACATCGGAGGATTTGAGCGACAGTACAATATCCTCAAAATCAAATTTTTCCAACAGCGACGCATGATATAACGCGCTGTCGCAAAGCGCCTGCGCACACGGATGGCCGTATTTCGCAAGGATCTCCTTTTCAAGCGATCCTGCGTTGACGCCGATACGGATCGGAATGTTTTTCGCTTTGCAGGCGTTGGCAACTGCGCGGACATTGTCATCGCCGCCGATATTGCCGGGGTTGATGCGGATCTTATCAATTCCTGCCGCAACACTTTCCAGTGCGAGCTTATAATCAAAATGAATATCCGCCACCAGCGGTACATCCACTACCTCTTTGATGGCAGGAATCAGGCGGACAGCTTCCAAATCGGGGATCGCCACACGAATGATCTCGCAACCTGCATCGGCAAGGCGCTTTGCCTGTGCCACATTGCCTGCAACATCCTGCGCAGGGACATTGAGCATCGACTGAATGGAAACAGGTGCCGTACCGCCGATGGCCACACCACCGCAGGTAACTTTTTTGGTTTCGCGTCGTGTCATAGTAACACTTCCTTTATCCTTTGATTAAGCGGAATACATCGTTAAATGTGATCAACAGCATAAAGAGCAACAGCAAAGCAAGTCCGACAAAATGCACCATGCCCTCAAACTTCTGCGGGACGGGACGACGGAAAATCGCCTCGATGAGCAGGAATATCAAGCGACCGCCGTCGAGCGCGGGAAGCGGTAACAGATTCATCACGCCGACATTGACGCAAATGAGCGAGAACATCATCAGCAGGCTGTAAATTTCCTCTTTTGCCGCCGAAGTTGCCGCCTGCTCCACCATATCGCCGATAATATCCACCGTACCGACAGGGCCTGCCAGTTCGTTCAGACCGTATTTCCCCGAGATCATATCCACAAGACTCCACCACACGGTGGTTGCGTGAGACCACTCGGTTTTTGCGGCTTCGGTGATCGTATTCAAGAAGGTCGGACGGATGCCCAGCAGAACAAAATCGTATTGCAGATAGCGCATGCCGTCCTCGGTTTCGGACAGTGTAAAGGTAACAGCAGGGAGGACAACCTTTTCCCCATTGCGGCGGACAGTCATCTCCAGCACACCGTCTTCATCGCTTTGCATAAACATAAACATATCCTGCGTGGTAGCGACGGGACGACCGTTGATGTTCAGCACCGTATCCCCCGCACGCAATCCTGACTGATAGCTCGACGCATCCTCGGAAAGCTGAGCAATCGTAGCCGTGCCGTACAGCACATCTCCCGAAGCGGTCGGCGGCGTACAGGCACCGAGTGCAACAAGCAACACCGCAAAGGCAAGCAGAAAATTCATCGTCACGCCCGCAATCACAACCAGGATGCGTTGCCACACCTTTTTGTTGTTGAATGCGTGCGGATCATCACTGTCTTCATCCTCACCCTCCATCGCGCAAAAACCGCCGAACGGCAACAGGCGGATGGAGTAAGTGGTGTCCTTTTTGCCCCACGAGATCAGCTTCGGGCCCATGCCCATGGCAAATTCATTAACGCGGACGCCGCAAGCCTTTGCCACCAGAAAATGACCGAGCTCGTGCACAAAAATGATGATGCTGAACAACAGCAACGCCATGACAACTTTGAAAATAATCAACAAAAGCACTCCTTACATTACACCTTGGAAAGCACCAGTTCGCGTGCGGCACGGTCGGTTTCCAGCACCGTCTGTACATCGCCGCTTGCAGGCCACTGCGCCTCCAGCGCCGCCTGCGCCATTTTCGGGATATCCATAAACCCGATCTTGCCCTGCATAAACAGTGCCACTGCCTGCTCGTTCGCGCCGTTGACAGCGGCAGGGGTCATACCACCCTTGGTGATCGCCTCGCGGCAGATCGGCAAACAGCGGAAGGTTTCTTCATCAGGCTTGTAGAAGGTCATGGTTGCCACATCGGCAAGCGACAGTTCACCGACAGGAGACGGCGTACGGTCGGGATAGGTCAGCGCATATTGAATCGGCACGCGCATATCGGGCACACCAAGTTGCGCAATCACCGCATTATCAACATATTCGACAAGAGAATGAATAATGCTCTCACGATGAACGATGACGCCGATGCGGGAAGGATCCATATCAAACAGCCAGCGTGCTTCAATCAGCTCGAGGCCTTTGTTCATCATCGATGCCGAATCGACTGTAATTTTGGCACCCATGCTCCAGTTCGGGTGCTTAAGGGCATCCTGCAAGGTCACGGTTTCCAGCTCTTTGGCGGTTTTGCCGAAGAACGGACCACCCGATGCTGTCAGGATCAGACGCTTGACGGCCGATCTTTCGGGAGCGCCTTGCAAGCACTGGAAAATCGCCGAATGTTCGCTGTCAACAGGCAACAGCTTCACACCTTTACGCTCAACCGCATCCATCACAAGTGCGCCGCCCGCGACCAATGTCTCCTTGTTGGCGAGTGCCACATCATGTCCTGCTTCCACCGCCGCCAAAGTCGGCTGAAGACCCACCATACCGACAACAGAATTGAGCACAAGATCTGCTTCGGGCAATGATGCCAGTTCACAAAGTCCATCCATACCGCTGAGCACGCGGACATCCAGATCGGCAACACAGGCCTTGAGGTCTTTTGCCGCCGCTTCATCGAACATCGCCGCGTAACGCGGACGAAAACGACGGATCTGTTCCTCAAGCGGTGCCACCTGACGACCTGCGGCGAGTGCTGTCACAGCATAGCCGCATTCCTCGGCAACATCCAGCGTTTGCGTACCGATCGAACCCGTAGAACCTAAAAGTACCAAGTTTTTCATTTCCGAAACACCTCCGAGAGTGCCGCAAAACGGCAGGTGATGAAAACCTGCCGTTTTTGATGTATACGATCATTTATACGATAAGGGGCAATTTCTGACAAAGAATAAATAAAATCGGCGCCACAAAAACAAGCGAATCGAAACGGTCAAGAATACCGCCGTGACCGGGGAAAATCTTGCCGAAATCCTTAATACCGCGATGGCGCTTGATGACCGAGCAGAACAGATCGCCGACCACCGAGATCGGTGCTGTCACCAGCGCGACCAACGCTACAAGCCAGTAGCATACCTGCTGACCCGCCGCATCGAGAAATGCCGTCTGATAAATCCACGCGCCGAGCAGGCTGAACAGCACCGCTGTCAGGATGCCGCCGAAAAAGCCTTCCACAGTCTTTTTCGGGCTGATTTTCTCGCAAAGCTTATGCTTGCCCAGAAAACTGCCGACAAAATACGCGCCCATATCCGAAAACCACGCAATGATCATTGTCAGAAAAAGATAGGCAATACCGTGCGAAGGCAATGCGCGGATATAAGCAAGTGAACCGATCGGCAACACGACCGCCACGGACATCGCCAGAACATACGCGATATGCTCAAACGGCAACGATTCGTGAGAGATGATCAACAACATGCCGAGTACAAGCATATAGGCGATCAGCACGATCCAGAGAAGCGAAAAGCCGTTCCACATATCCAGAAACGGACATGCCGCCGCAAACGCGAGTGCGGCAACCGTAACACCTTTATGCTTACAGTTTTCTGCCGCGAGCAACTCGTGCATCGCAATCACCAACACGGCCGCCGCCATCAGACGGATCGCCCAGACCGGAAAAAACAGCAGGATTGCGATGGCACCGATACCGGCAACGGCGCCGGTAATAATACGCGTTTTCAAAACATCCACACCCTTTGTGGTATTATACGCCGCCAAAGCGACGGTTACGCCCTGCATACTGCAAAATGGCGCGATCGAGATGTTCTTCTGTGAAATCAGGCCACAGAACATCCATAAACACAAATTCCGCATACGCCGACTGCCACAGCAGGAAGTTGCTGGTGCGGTATTCACCGCTCGGGCGAATAATCAGGTCGGGGTCAGGCTGACCTGCGGTATCTAATGCATCGGAAATGCACTGTTCGGTAATGTCTTCACACGACAATTCGCCGTTTTTGACACGGTCGGCAAGCGAACGCATCGCCAGCACCAACTCATGACGACCGCCGTAATTCAGCGCGATATTCAGCGTCAATCCCGTTTTGTGAGCGGTTTCCGCTTCCGCTTCTTCCATCAGTGCGAGAATATCAGGGGCAAGCGGCGCACGGTCGCCGATAAATTTGGTGCGGATATTCTCCGCTTTAAAATCAGCAAGAGATTCTTTGAGATAGTCGCGAAGCAGATTCATGATCGCGTCGACCTCTTCTTGCGGTCGTTTCCAGTTTTCGGTGGAAAACGCATAGAAAGTTGCCGATTTTACGCCACGCGCCTCACACGCCTTGACGATTTTACGGAACACCTTTGCACCCGCCACATGCCCCATCGTCCTTGCAAGACCGCTTTTTGTTGCCCAGCGACCGTTGCCGACCATAATAAAGCCGATATGCGACGGGATTGCCTCAGGGGGCAAATCCGCCAAAGTGAGTTCTTTTGCTTTCCGAAACCACGCCACAGCAGGTCCCTCCCACGCGAAAACAGGCGGACAATCTGCCCGCCGTTTCCGTATACTGAAAAATTACAGTTCCATAATTTCCTTTTCTTTTGCTGCCGCTTCCACATCGATCTCTTTGCAGTATTTGTCGGTGAGATCCTGCATTTTCTTTTCGGCGATCTTCAGATCATCCTCGGTCAGCTCAGCATTCTTTTTCTTTTCCTTGAGCTTTTCGATGCCGTCGCGGCGGATCGAACGCACCGCCACTTTTGCCTCTTCGGCGTACTTATAGATGGATTTACCGAGTTCCTTACGGCGCTCCTCGTTGAGCGGCGGGAAGGTCAGGCGAATGACCGTACCGTCGTTTTGCGGGTTGATGCCGATATCGGAGGTCAGGATGCCACGCTCGATATCACGCAGGACGGATTTATCCCACGGGGTAATAAGCAAGGTGCGTGCATCAGGCACGGAGACTGCCGCCACCTGATTGACAGGCGTCGGGACACCGTAATATTCCACCGACACTTTATCCAGCACCGAAGGATTCGCGCGACCTGCGCGGACGGTTGCATATTCATTCAGGAGAGCCTGCACCGATTTTTGCATTTTGCTCTCTGCTTTTGCGAGAATGTCTTTCATAACAAATGTATCCTTTCTATACACACGGCTGTCCGCCGCAGAATTTTATTCAACAATGGTACCGATCGGCTCGCCCGTTGCTGCACGGACGATGTTTTGCGGATCCTGCAGGTTGAACACCAGAATCGGAATGTTGTTATCCATGCACAGTGTTGCCGCCGTGGAATCCATCACCTTAAGATCTTTATTGAGAACATCCAGATAGCTCAGCTTGTCAAACTTGACCGCATCGGGATTTTTCTTCGGGTCGCTATCGTAGATGCCGTCGACCATGCTGGCTTTGAAGATGATATCCGCTTCAATCTCCGCCGCACGCAGAGCCGCCGCGGTATCTGTCGAGAAGAAGGGGTTACCCGTGCCGCAACCGAAAATGACCACGCGGCCTTTTTGCAGATGACGCACCGCACGGTTACGGATATAGGGTTCGGCAATCTGGTTCATGGCAATACCGGTCTGCACGCGCACCTCACAGCCGAGCTGTTCGAGAGCATCCGCAAAACCGAGTGCATTGATCGCTGTCGCGAGCATGCCCATGTGGTCAGCGCGGGTGCGATCCATCTCACCGCTGGTGCGGCCGCGCCAGAAGTTGCCGCCACCCACAACAATGCCGATTTCAGCACCGAGGTCAGCGCACTCCTTGACCGCTTTGGCAAAGGTCAGAACCGTGTCAAAATCCAGTCCTGTTTTGGCTTCGCCCGCCATCGCTTCACCGCTGAGTTTTAAAAGGATGCGTTTATATTTGAGTTCTTGCATAATCCTTCACTTCCGTTTCGTTGAAATGATATTCACACTGTCATTCATTTTACAATATTTTTCCGATTCTGTAAAGGTGTTTCGGCGTAAATTTTTCGTGTACGCACAATATAAAATTTATACGCAGATTCCGCTTGACTTTCCGGAAATATGGTGATAATATAGATGTGTATAACGCGTTGACAAAGGAAGTAGCCGTTTTCACACAATACCCTTCCAGAGACGGTCGCCCCGGCTGAAAGCGACCGACGGTACTAAAACGAGTGAAGTTCCCTTTCGAGCGGCGGTGCTGAACCAACCTTGCAGTAGGTGCCGACGGCATGACCCCGTTATCGGTCACAAGAGTGTTTGCTTTTGGCAAAAATCAGGGTGGTACCGCGGAGAGTGTTCATCTTCGTCCCTTTTTCGGGGACGGAGTTTTTTTATTTTCCCCCGAAAACCAACGACTATTTTAAGAAAGGTCTGTGAATATGAAAGATCAACTCGAAGCCTTACGGCAAAAAGCTCTTAATGAGCTGGAGACAATTTCCAGTGCCAAGGAAGCGGAGGATTTCCGCATCCGTATGCTGGGCAAAAAAGGTGAACTGACCGGTCTGCTTCGCGGCATGGGCGCTTTGCCCGCCGAGGAACGCCCCATCGTCGGTCAGATGGTCAATGAGCTGCGCACTCTTCTCGAAGAAACGCTGGGTGCCAAGGAAGCCGCCATCGCTGATGCGGCAAAGGCAGAAAAGCTTGCCGCCGAAACAATCGATGTCACCCTGCCCGGTGAACAGCGCAAGGTCGGCGGTCTGCATCCGCTGAACACCGTTCTGGAAGACCTGATCGACATTTTCCGCTCGATGGGCTTCGATGTCGTGGACGGTCCCGAAGTCGAAACGGATTACTACAATTTTGAAGCACTGAATGTGCCTGCCGATCACCCCGCGCGTGATATGCAGGACACCTTCTATCTTGCCGAAAACCTGCTTCTGCGCACCCAAACCTCTGCCGCGCAGATCCGCACGATGGAAAACCGCAA
>JAZRTC010000142.1:0-5766 GCA_045651865.1 Acutalibacteraceae bacterium | reverse complement strand
GCCTGCACAGCCTTCTTCTCCTCGGTCATCGAGATGCCCATGCCGCCCTTGATACCGTGATTGATACAGGGAGCGTAGCAGATGATGAGGGACGGACCATGATAGCTCTCAGCCTCGTGGAAGGCTTTGAGGCACTGGTTCATATCCGCACCCATCGCGACCTGCGCCACATAGACATAGCCGTAGCTCATCGCAATTGCGCCGAGATCCTTCTTCTTGACCGCCTTACCTGCCGCGGCAAACTGTGCCACCGAGCCGGTCGGAGTCGCCTTGGAAGCCTGACCACCGGTGTTGGAGTACACCTCGGTATCGAACACAAGGATGTTGACATCCTCGCCCGAAGCAAGCACATGGTCAACACCGCCGAAGCCGATGTCGTAAGACCAGCCGTCGCCGCCGAGCATCCAGAAGGACTTTTTGACAAGAACATCCGCCGCCTTCTTGGCTTCGGCGTACATCGGGTCGTCCTTACCTGCCGCGATCGCCTTATCCAGAGCCGCTTCGACCTTAGCCGCCGCGATCTTGGAGCCTTCCGCGTCATCTTTATTCTCGAGCCATTCTGCCGCCGCCGCTTTCAGATCAGCAGGAGCGCCGGCTTCGCCTGCGGCGAAGTGGGTCATGATGTCCGCAAGGCGCTGACGGCGAGCCGTCACACCGAGGAACATACCGTAACCGTATTCCGCGTTGTCCTCAAACAGGGAGTTCGCCCAAGCGGGGCCCTTGCCCTCTTTGTTGACGGTGTACGGCGTGGAGGGAGACGAACCGCCCCAGATGGAGGAGCAACCCGTCGCATTGGCGATATACATACGGTCGCCGAACAGCTGCGTTGCGAGCTTCGCATAGGGAGTCTCACCGCAGCCTGCGCAAGCGCCGGAGAACTCAAGCAGGGGTTGCTTGAACTGACTGCCCTTGACAGTGGTCGCCTTGAACTTCTCGGCAACCTCTTCCTTCTCGGGCAGAGCCTGACCGTAGAGGAAGCCTTCCTCATCCTCGAGGCGCTCCTCAAGCGGTTGCATCACAAGAGCCTTGTTGCCCTTCATACCCGGGCAGACATTGGCGCAAGAGCCGCAACCCGTACAGTCAAGCACGGAAACCGTGATCGCAAATTCCATACCCGGCAGACCCGTAGCGGGCTTGTGGATCATCGAAGCAGGAGCGGCGTTCGCCTCTTGCTCGGTCATGATCACGGGACGGATAACCGCGTGCGGGCAGACATACGAGCAGAAGTTACACTGAATGCAGTTCTCCTTCACCCAGACAGGCACATCCACAGCAATGCCGCGCTTCTCATACGCCGAGGAGCCCAGCGGCACCGTGCCGCCCGCATTGTCCACAAAGGTGGAAACGGGGAGTTTGTCGCCCTTCTGAGCGTTGATCGGCACCAGAACATTGTCGATATAGTCCTTGATTTCCGGACGGCCGCCGTACGCTTGTTTCACGGTCACTTCATCGGTCGCGGTTGCCCACTCAGCAGGGACATTGACCTTCTTGACTTCCTGCGAGCCCGTCTCAATGGCGTCGTGGTTCATCTTGACGATAGCTTCACCCTTCTTGGAGTACGAACGGGTCGCCGCGTCCTTCATATACTGCACAGCATCCGCCGCGGGAATGACCTTCGCCAGTTTGAAGAATGCCGCCTGCAGCAGGGTGTTGGTGCGGTTGCCCAGACCCAGACCCTTCGCAAGATGCGTAGCATCCAGGGTGTAGAACTGGATATCGTTCTTGGCGATATATTGCTTCATTGCCGCGGGCAGGTGAGCATCCAGCTCTTCCTCGTTCCACGAGCAGTTAAGCAGGAAGGTACCGCCGGGCTTGATATCGCTGACCATATCATACTTATCGACATAGGACGGGTTGTGGCACGCCACAAAATCCGCCTTGTTGATGAGATAGGTGGATTTGATCGGCTTCTTACCGAAACGCAGGTGCGACACGGTGATACCGCCCGACTTCTTGGAGTCGTAGGAGAAATAACCCTGCGCATACAGGTTCGTATGGTCGCCGATGATCTTGATGGAGTTCTTGTTTGCACCGACCGTGCCGTCCGAACCGAGGCCCCAGAACTTGCAGGAGGTCGTACCCTTCGGGGTGGTGTCGGGATCTTCCTTGACCTTCAGCGAGAGCTTCGTCACATCGTCTTCGATGCCGATGGTAAAGCGCTTCTTCGGGCGGGAAGACTGCATATTGCGATACACAGAAACGATCTGACCGGGGGTGGTATCCTTCGAGCCGAGACCGTAACGACCGCTGTAAACGGGTGTGCCTGCGAACTTGGAGTCCGCAATCGCCGCCACAACATCAAGATAGAGAGGCTCGCCGATGGAGCCGGATTCCTTCGTGCGGTCCAGAACGGTGATCTTCTTGACCGTCTTGGGCAGTGCCGCAATCAGGTGTTTGACCGAGAACGGACGATACAGGCGGACTTTGATCAGACCGACCTTCTCGCCTGCCGCGTTGAGGTAGTCAACCGTCTCTTCGATGGTCTCGTTGACAGAACCCATCGCAACGATGACAGTCTCCGCGTCACGCGCGCCGTAGTAGTTGAACAGCTTATATTTGGAACCGATCTTCTTGTTGACCTGATTCATATAGTCTTCGACAACGGCGGGGAGATTATCATAATAGAGATTCGCCGCCTCACGGCCCTGGAAGTAGATGTCAGGGTTCTGAGCAGTACCGCGCTGTACGGGATGCTCGGGGTTGAGCGCCTCACGGCGGAAGCGGTCAACAGCGTCCCAGTCGACCATCTCGGCGAGGTCATCATAATCCCACACCTGAATCTTCTGGATTTCGTGCGAGGTGCGGAAACCGTCGAAGAAATGGAGGAACGGCACGCGACCTTTGATCGTAGACAGATGCGCGACAGCGCCGAGGTCCATGACCTCCTGCACGCTCGACGAGCAGAGCATCGCATAGCCGGTCTGACGGCAGGCATACACATCGGAATGATCGCCGAAGATGCTCAGCGCATGATACGCCAGCGCACGCGCCGACACATGAATGACATTCGGCAGCAGTTCGCCCGCGATTTTATACATATTGGGGATCATCAGAAGAAGACCCTGCGAAGCGGTGTAGGTGGTCGTCATCGCGCCTGCGGCGAGCGAGCCGTGCACAGCACCCGCGGCGCCTGCCTCGGACTGCATTTCGGCGACCTTCACAGGACGACCGAACAGATTTTTCTGACCCTGTGCCGACCAGACATCGGTCACCTCTGCCATCACCGAAGACGGCGTGATCGGGTAGATGGCGGCAACGTCGGTAAACGCATACGACACATGAGCGGCGGCGTTGTTACCATCCATGGTTTTAAACTTTCTTGCCATATTTGCTACATCCTCCTTAAGTTAGATAATGTGAAAACAAGTACAGTATTGCGGACATTCCTCCGCTTTATGTATTATAATAACACTTTTTTACAGCAATGTAAAGAGGAAACTGTGCAAAAAGCAAAAATATTTTAGCGCTTTAAAACTTTAACAGAAACACTCGCAAAATCACCCGCAATTGCTCGTTTTTTCTTGCTAATTTTTGTATTTCTGCTATACTGAATATATAAGAGGAGGTCGTTTTATGAAAAAATTGGTATCCTGTCTGCTGATTTTATCACTTTTGTGCTCACTGTGCGCCTGCGGCAAAGCGAAACCGCTTCTCGACGGCGCGGTATTTGTCACATTCGGCGCGAGCAATACGGCACTGAGTCAATGGCCGTCCGAAGTCGCACAGGCACTCAATATGAACCTCGTTAACGCGGGCATCGGCGGCAATACAACGGCGCACGGCATCGCCCGATTTGAACGCGATGTCACAAGTGCCGACCCCGATTTTGTGACCATCTGCTTCGGCACAAACGATTTCTACCGCAAAAACGGTCTCGACCCGCAGGTCACCCCCGAGGAGTATCGGCAAAACCTGTTGACGATGATCGAAAAAACAACGGCACTCGGCGCCGTTCCCATCCTCATCACCTCCCCCTTTATCACCGAAACCGCTTCGGGCGGTGCGGCCCGCTATCCCGAGGGGTCGGTCAATGCGGCACTGGATGTATATGTGGAAGTGATGCGGGAAGTCGCCAAGGAAACCAAAACCGCTCTTGTGGACATTCACGCGCTGTGCGACGAGCAGTATTCTACTGTCGACTTCTTAAGCGGTGACGGCGTGCATCTGTCCCCGCTCGGTGACAAAGCCTTCGCCGACGCAGTGATTGACTATATGACAGAGCATTTCCGACAAGATCCCGATGCGCCGCGTGTGGAACAACCGACAGCTCCGACTGCGCAAAAAGGTGCGTGGACAAAGAGCATCGTCCCCGATCATCCCGACGACTGGCTGATCATCTACCCCGACACGATCGTTGCCGACACGGATGAAAACGGCGCCGTGCGCTTTGCCAACACCACGGGCGAATGGCCCGAGGTGCATTACTCACCGAAACTGCAAGACGGTATTGCCGCACGCGTCAGCGGCAGCTACCTGACGGTTGATCTGGAACTGGAGGCGGCGGCCAACATCCTGCTGTTCTTCAACGGCAACACCCCCACCGTGCAAACAGGCAACCAATATGTCTCGCTGACTGCCGCCATCAAAAAACAGATCCCATCCCTGCGCGTATCGGGCGATGACATTCTCGGCGGACAGCGCGTGCAATGCACGATCTCACTGCTGGAGCTGACGGGCGGACGGTTTTTGCGCGATGACGCAAGCCTGCTGTTCTCGGGTGTGAAAGTGTTTGTCATCGGCGATGCAGGCAAAACCGTGACAATTCACGAACTCAGCGTCACAACCACATAATCTGTACTTGCATTTACCACTATTCTTTGTTATAGTTAAACTATACTATTTCTCCACAAGGAGGTAATTTCTATGAAAAAACTGATTTCCGTCGTGCTGTGCGTTCTGTTGACGCTCAGCCTCGTCCCTGCCGCCTTCGCCGCACCCGCGGCGGATGCCCGACTGATGGACGGCGCTACGCTCGTCACCTTCGGTGACAGCATCACCGCGCTCTCCACCTGGCCGCAATCGGTGGCACAAAGCCTGAACATGAAGCTGGTCAACTCCGGTATCGGCGGCAACACCACCGCACACGGTCTGGCACGCTTTGAGCGCGATGTCGCGGCACACAATCCCGACTTTGTCATTATGTGCTTTGCGACCAACGATTTCTACCGCGCAGACGGTGTCAACCCGCGCGTGGATCTGGCCACCTACAAAACCAACCTGCAAACCTTTGTCAACAAGATCAAGGCACTCGGTGCTGAACCCATCCTGATGACCCCGCCGTTCATTTCCGAGGGTGCTTCGGGTGGCCCGTCGCTCTATCCCGAAGGTTCTGTCAACGGCGCGCTCGATAAATATGTCGCCGCGATGCGTGAGATCGCGAGCGCCAACGGTGTCAGCCTCATTGACATTCACAAGGTATGTGACAACTACAGCGTCAGCTCTTTCCTGGTTTCGGACGGCGTGCACCTGTCGTCGCAGGGCAACTCGGTCTACACCGACACCATTGTGAATTTCATGAAGAACAACTACCGCTCCGATGCTTCGGCGCCGCGCGTGGAATATCCCAAAGCGCCTGCCGCCGAACCCGGCGCGTGGACGAAAGATATTGCGCCCACCGATCTGGACGAATGGCTGATCATTTATCCCGACACGATGTACGGCGTGCAGGAAGCGGACGGCTCCGTCTCCTTTGCCAACACCAATAACGGCTACCCCGAAGCGCACTATTCGCCTTCCATCGACGAGGGTGTGACCGTCCCTGTCAAG
>JAZRTC010000141.1:0-29786 GCA_045651865.1 Acutalibacteraceae bacterium | reverse complement strand
CCGCTGAGGAGTGCAAGGCTTATGATGCGGCGATTGATGGAGCAGGCGGCATTGACCTGCAGATCCTCGGTATCGGCCGCAACGGTCACATTGCATTCAACGAGCCGACCGACACCTTCCCGCCCACGACCCACATTGTTGATCTGACCGAGAGCACCATTGAAGCAAACAAGCGCTTCTTTGCTTCGGCGGACGATGTGCCGCGTCAGGCGCTCACGATGGGCATTGGCTCCATCATGAAGGCAAAGGCAATCGTCATCATCGCTACGGGTGCTGACAAAGCGGACGCAATCAACGCGATGGTCAACGGTCCTGTGGATCCGCAGTGCCCCGCTTCCGTGCTCCAGCTTCATCCGAATGTTACGGTGATGCTTGACGAAGGCGCCGCTTCCAAACTGTAATTCAAAAAGCAAAACGCTCCCGAGATTTTCTCGGGAGCGTTTCTTTATAAAAAGAGGAGCAACAAATGTTGCTCCTCTTTTGCGCTTATTCGTTTGTAGAATCCTCAGGAACAGGTTTGCCTTCCATCAGAGCGGTAAATTGATCACCGTCAAGCTTTTCGTGTTCAAACAGATACTGCGCCACTTCATGGAGCTTATCCATATTTTCCGTCAGCTTGCGCTCGGTTTCCGCATAACCACCGTTGATGATTCCGTGGATTTCGTGATCGATCTTGGAGGCAACCTCCTCAGAGTAGTTGCGGTTGTGACCGATGTCTCTGCCAAGGAACACGCCGCCCGTTTCGGATTCGCCGAACATAATCGGGCCTAGTTCATCACTCATGCCGTATTTCGTCACCATTTTACGGGCAAGTTCCGTAGCACGCTCAATGTCGTTAGAAGCGCCCGTGCAGATATCCCCGAAAACCAACGCTTCCGCCACACGGCCGCCAAGCAACACCTGAATATCCTCAAGCATTTCCGATTTCGAGCGATGCGTACGGTCTTCTGTCGGAAGGTTCATCGTGTACCCTGCCGCCATTCCGCGCGGGATGACCGAGATCTGATGAACAGGGTCATGCGTCGGGCAGAAATAGGTCACAATCGCGTGACCGGCCTCGTGATAAGCTGTGATTTTCTTATCCTTATCCGTGATCACATGACTGCGTTTTTCAGGGCCCATAACCACTTTGATGGTCGCTTCTTCAATTTCCTCCATTGTGATGGAGCGAAGATTTTTGCGAGCCGAAAGAAGCGCCGCTTCGTTGAGAAGGTTCTCAAGATCAGCACCCGTAAAGCCTGCCGTCGATTTTGCAATCGTTGTCAATTCCACATCGGGAGCGATCGGTTTATTGCGGGCGTGAACCTTCAGGATCGCCTCGCGACCCTTGAGATCGGGATAATTCACGACGATCTGACGGTCAAAACGGCCGGGACGCATCAAGGCAGGATCCAGGATATCGGGGCGGTTCGTTGCCGCAATCATAATCACGCCGTCGTTGGCACCAAAACCATCCATCTCAACAAGCAACTGGTTGAGAGTCTGTTCGCGTTCATCGTGACCGCCACCAAGACCTGCGCCGCGCTGGCGACCGACTGCCTCGATCTCGTCAATGAACATAATGCAGGGCGAGTTCTTCTTCGCCTGATCAAAAAGGTCGCGCACACGGGAAGCACCGACACCGACATACATCTCCACAAAATCGGAACCCGAAATGGAGAAGAACGGCACACCCGCTTCGCCTGCTACTGCTCGCGCAAGCAAGGTTTTACCGGTACCCGGAGGGCCTACAAGCAATACGCCCTTCGGAATTCGCGCGCCGAGTTCTTCAAACTTTTTAGGAGCTTTAAGGAAATCGACGATTTCACGGAGTTCTTCCTTTTCTTCGTCGGCACCCGCGACATCGGCAAAGGTAGTCTTGCGTTTTTCATCAGCGGGCTGTTTCACACGAGCCTTGCCGAATCCCATGGCTTTGCCGCCATCCATGCCCGAGATCGAACGACGCATCATCACGAACATCACAACAGCAAAACCGACCAGCAGAACCGTCGGAATAATGCTGACAATCCACGGCACTTGTTGTTGCGGTTTGTAGTCATAGGTAATGTTGTTATCCGCATTGTCGTCGTTGTTGACTTTCAGGACGATATCTTTAATATTGTCGTAGAAAAGATTGATCTCCGGAACAGTATATTTGATGATGTCTTTTTCATCAATTTCACCATCTTCGTTTTCGTCCTCGCGGAACTCAGGGCGAAGTAGCATTTCGAGCTTACCGTTGTTCAGATCAAGCACAAACTCTTCGACTTTATTTTGCTCGAAATAAGAAATGTATTCCGAATACGGCGTTTTTTCCTTATCATTGCTTCCTGCCAGAAGGACACCCGATACAATAATAATCAGAAGCGGGATGCCGATGATCAGCAGGATGTTTTTGATAAGTTTGCCGCGGTCATTGTGATTGGATTCCAACCGAATCCCTCCTTTTTTGGGGTTAGCGGGTATCAGGATTTTGTGTTGATAACCGATTTTTCAAACCACAGTACAGTCTTTGTGGCAGAAGTAACCGCCACCGTTTCATCCACACACAAACCCAATACCATAAGAACCTTGTCGCCACTCACCAGAACAGGATACTCTGTCCGCTTATCTGGTGGAATGTGACAGTCATTCATCAGCTTTTTCAGTGTTTTGGTGCATCCTCTGCCAAACGGTCGCAGACAATCGCCCGGCTTTCGGGAACGCAACACAAGATCGTGTTCTATCATATCATAGGATATGCAAAAATCAAATAAATTTTTGTGAATTTTTAATTTTTCTTTATATTCATCGTATGAAATCACGCGTGCTGTATAGTCCGCATCGTGTATTGATACACTACCGTTTTTCAAAACCGGAAAAGAGTACTCCTCATACGAACGCGTCTTTTGACGGGAGTGCTGTATAAACCGCAATTCCACACCATCCGATACAGCAGAACGGTCACGCGGAAGATTAACGATTCCTCCTGTTTCAAGGCAATCGTTAAGTTCAATAATATGCGCATACTCCGCCTGACAAAGCTGATATAAGGCTCTCTTTCGTAAAACAGGCTCTGCACGCATCAATACAGGGACAGAAAATATATCCTCGTCAATTTTTGAAGTTGTCAAAAGCTCATTTACAAGAGAGTCTAAAAAACGATCTTCCTCCGAAGCAAGCTGAGCGAATCGAATCAGTGCGCGGTCAACCGACGGATTGATTTTTCGCATCGACGGCAGGATTTCGTGGCGTACACGATTTCTGGCATACCGCAAGTCGCAATTCGTTTCGTCGACAACATACACAAAACCGTTTTCCTTGCAAAACAAACGCACTTCGTCCGCCGTACACGCCAAAAGCGGACGAATGATATTGCCGCGTAAAACAGGTATACCGGAAACTCCTTTCAACCCACTTCCACGAATCAGATGAAGCAGTACGGTTTCCGCCTGATCATCTGCCGTGTGTGCAGTTGCGAGTTTGGATTGAGGTACTGCTTTCGTTTCTTCTGCAAAAAAAGCATAACGCAATCGTCTGGCGGCATCCTCTACGCTCTCCCCTGTTTGGGCGACTGTCGCGGGAATATCCACTTGCTTGACAGTCAACGGTACACAAAGATCATTGCAAAGCTGTCGTACAAAATGTTCATCACAGTCGGCGAAATCGCCTCGGATGCCGTGATTGACATGAAGTGCACGGATATCTGCTAAACCAAGCTCTTCGCGCAATGCAAGCATCGTATGAAGCAATGCAACCGAATCCGCCCCCCCTGAGAGCGCGACAAATACGACATCGCCGGATTGTAAAAGATCGGACTTCTGAATGGTTTTCAGAACAGTTGATTGTAGGCTATTCATACCGATTATCCGTTGTGATGAGGATCAAGACCCGTAAAACTGGTAAATTCACCGCTCCACGCGAGCTTCACAGTACCGAGCTCGCCATGACGGTTTTTGGCAACGATCACTTCAGATGTGCCCGTCTCAACAGAATTGGGGTCGTCTTTTTCGTTTTTATAATACTCCTCACGGAAAAGGAACAGCACCTGGTCTGCGTCCTGCTCGATCGAACCCCATTCACGCAAATCCGCCAGTGCGGGACGGTGATTGGATTGCTTCTCCGTAGTACGCGCGAGCTGTGCACAAACCATGACAGGAACATTGAGTTCTTTTGCCATAATCTTCAACGAACGCGTGATCTCCGACACCTCATTGACACGATTTTCGGTTTTCTTACCGGAATGCATTAACTGCAGATAGTCAATGATAATCAATCCAACATCATCCAGACGGCGCACGCGAGACATCATTTCGGGCACAGTGATGCTGGCGGTATCATCCAGATACATCGGTACCTGGCAAAGAGTTGCCGCCGCCTGTCCGATTCTTGTCCATTCATCGGGTGTCAGTTCACCTGTACGAAGTTTTTTACCCGAAACGCGTGCTTCTGAAGAAAGCAAACGGTTCACCATCTGCTCACAAGACATTTCCAGGTTGAAAAACACGACGGTGCGCTTTTGTTGAATTGCCACATTCTTGGCAATGTTCAACGCAAAGCTGGTTTTACCCATACCGGGACGCGCACCGACAATAATCATATCCGAACGGTTCAAACCCGTTGTCAGCACATCCAGAGAGGAAATACCACTGGGGATACCCAGATATTTGTCCTTGTCAGGCGAGGTCAGTTTATTGAAGGTATCGTATGCTTCGTTGATAACCTCTGCAATCGGGCGGAGTGAGCCGGATTTGCGCTGTTGTCGGATATCGTAAATCTCTTGCTCTGCACGGTCAAGGAGTTCCGAAGGTTTGATTGCAGGATCCATTGCATCATCAATCAAACCTCTTGCAATTGAAATCAAGCGACGGACATCCGATTTTTCCTTAACGATCGTTGCATAGGTGCGGATGTTCGTGATCGACGGAACCATTTGCGCCAGCTTGACAAGATATTCCTTGCCTTTCTGATCGGTGAAAAAGTTTTCTGCTTTCAGTTCTTCCAGCACCGTCACGATATCAATGACCTGCGATGCCAACGATTTGGAAGTCATCACACGAAAGATCGCTTGATGTTCGGGAAGATAAAAATGATTGGCACTGAGGATATCGAGTACCTGATTGATGGTTTCAGGCTGCATCAGGATTGCACCCAATACCGATTGCTCTGCCTCCATACTGTACGGCAAATTCAAGCCGTCAGTTTCGTTTAAGATCTCTGCCACAGTCGTGGTCCCCTTTTTGTTAAATTATTCCGTTACTTCCACCGTTACCGAGGCGGTAATTCCTTGCAAAAGCTTAATTTCAGCCGAATATGTACCAAACGCTTTGATATCGTTCATGGAAATCTTGCGGCGGTCAACCGTTACACCAAGCTGTGTCTTGATTGCTTCGGAAACCTCTTTTGTGGTAACGGCACCAAACAACTTACCCTTTTGACCCGCACGGGCTTTGATGATGATGGTTTTACCTTTGATCTTAGCCGCCGCTTCCTCAGCCGCCTTTTTATCCATTTCTTTATGATATTGAACCGAAGCCTCTTTGTTACGCAGTTCATTCATTGCTTGCGCATCCGCAATCATAGCCAGGTTACGGGGCAGTAAGAAATTACGCGCATAACCGTCAGACACATTGACAAGCTCTCCCTTTTTTCCTTGTCCCTTGACATCCTGTAATAAAACTACTTTCATAATAATTGCCTCCTATGTATAATCAGTTTTTTGTTTCGTTATGAAGTTTATATTGGTCAATAGCAGTTTTAAGCTGCATTATTGCTTGTTCTGCGGAATTGGATTTAAGCTGTGCGCCCGCCATTGTCAGATGACCGCCACCGCCAAGTGCCTCCATTACCAGCTGAACATTGAAATTTCCGAAAGAACGCGCGGAAATATTTATACATCCTGCATCCTCAAACAAAACAAATGACGCATCAATATCTTTGACAGACAGCAATTCATCTGCCGCCTGCGAAGATGCAATCCGCAATGTAGAGCTTTGTGAATCAGGAGCAAAAGCAATGGCTGTGTTCTGATGAAACATCGCAGAAGAAACAATTTCCGATTTCAGACGATATAAATCAAAGCTCCCCGAAAAAATGGTTTTAACAGAAACCGTATCGGCACCTTGCTTGCGCAAATATGCTGCCGCCTCAAATGTGCGGACACCGGCTTTGATCACAAAATTTCGTGTATCCAGCATAATACCGGCAAACAGTGCTTCCGCATCCAGCTTTGAAATACCGGAAACATTCATATACTGCACAAGCTCTGCGACCATTTCGCAAGCGGAGCTTGCAAACGATTCGTGATAAAAAAGTACGGCTTTATCGCAATAATTGGCAGATTTACGGTGATGATCAATAATAGCAACCGTATCAGCGTGTTCATACGCCGGGAACGATTCCAACATTTGCGGAACTTGTGTATCGGTGATAATCAACAGCGTTTTTGTATGGATCATTGTCAAAGCATCGGACGGCTCGACAAACAAATCCCCTTTTCCGGCATTTTCGTAGCGTACAATCAGTTCATCCGCAAGCGAAGTGGATCGCGATACAATGACATGAGCGGGACGCTCGAGTGCCCGACAAACACCCGCAAGTGTAACGGCAGAGCCGATACAATCGAGATCGGAATAGCGATGACCCATTATCAGAACATTATCCGAAGCAAGTATCAGATCCTCTAACGCGGCTGCCATCACTCGGGTACGAACCTTTGAGTGCTTTTCAATGTCTTTAGACTTACCGCCGTAAAATTCAAAACCGTTTTTCACACGAACAGCCGCCTGATCTCCTCCGCGGCCAAGCGCCATATCGAGTGCCAGTTTCGCCTCATCCTGTGCCAGGCGGAAATTGATTCCTTCGCCGACACCGATTGCCAGCGTAATCTGAGCATTATGATCAACAGAAATCGTTTTCACCCGATCCAGAATTTCAAAGCGGGAATCAATCATCGCAGATAAATCGCGTTTTTCAATCAATGCAAAAAAGCGATCGTCATCAATTTTTCGCAGAATGCCACTGGTATCCGACAGCCAGTTTTCAAGCGCATTTTCCACTTCACCGGCAATGCGTGCCCGTTCGCTGTCGCGGAGTTTGAGCATCAGTTCATCCAGATTATCAATTTGGATCATCATTGCCACAGGTCGCGACAAAGTATACTCTGTCGACAAGTTGTGGAGCTGGGTAATATCCAGATAATACAGCACAAACAAATCTTCACCGCGAACGGAAAGAGGACTGACAAATACGCGAAATTGCCGTTCAGCCACCTTCACATCGAAGCTGTCTTTTTGATAAAGCTCAGAAATCTTCGAAACCGACAAGATTGGCGCGGCGTTTTGTCCGATGACCGACTCATTGTCCATCACCTGAATTTCAAAATTCGTGTTATGCCACACGATCTGACCTTGATCGGAAATGACCGCAACCGGAAGCGGAGACATCGATAACGACCGTTCATCCTGCTCACTGATATGACGAAGAACACGGCGCATATAACGGTCGATTCGCCGTTGATCACGCGATAAGCGCAGCAACGCAACGAGTATAAACACCGCACAGACAGCCAGCTCTATATACGCAACAAGCGGTTGAAAAAACCAAGTTACTGCGCACAAAATCAAGACAACGCCGCAAAGCCCCCATACAACGGGAGCAATATAAAATAAGCGGCCGTGTTTCATAATACGAATTCCTCTCTGTTAAACATCCATGATAATCGGAAGAATAATCGGGCTTTTTTTCGTTTTTTGGAACAGCATGCGGGAAAGATCATCGCGAACACGGGTCTTCATAGTGTTCCAGTCGTAAGGATTGTGGCGGATGCAGGTCTCAAGCGCCTTTCTGGCCATTTCACGAGCGTCATCCATAAGCTGTTCCGCCTCACGGACATACACAAATCCTCTCGAAACAATATCCGGTCCTGATACGATCTCGCCTGTCTGAGACGAAATCGTTGCCACAATAACGAGTATGCCGTCTTCCGCAAGATGACGGCGATCACGCAGAACAATACTGCCGACATCACCGACACCAAGTCCGTCCACAAGCACGCGTCCTGCCTGAACAGAACCCGTAACGGCAAGTTTTTCGGGGGTCAATTCCATTACCTTGCCAATATCGGAAATCAGTACACGGTCAGGGGTCATACCAAGCGATTTTGCTAAATCGCAATGTTTGTGTAAATGCTTTTGCTCGCCGTGAACAGGAATAAAATAGCGCGGTTTTGTCAATGTATGAATGATTTTCAACTCTTCCTGACAAGCGTGTCCGGAGGTGTGAACATCATACATTTTTTCATACACAACATCGCAACCGCGACGCATAAGCTCGTTGACTACCTTCGTAACGGCTTTTTCGTTACCGGGAATCGGTGTTGCCGAAATGATAATATAATCATCAGGGCCGACTTCTACCTGACGGTGATCGGAAAACGCCATACGGGTCAACGCCGACATCGGTTCGCCCTGACTGCCGGTTGTGACAATAATGATCTCATCCTTGCGGTAACGGTTAATCGTGTCAATATCGATCATCAATCCCTCGGGAACATCCAGATAACCGTGTTCTTTTGCAATACACACATAATTGATCATACTGCGCCCCGAAACCGCCACCTTTCTGCCGTCACGCTTAGCAGCATCCACAATCTGCTGTATACGATGCAGATTAGAGGAGAAGGTTGCAATAATAATACGGCGATTTTTGGCTTTGCTGAACAGTTTGGCAAAGCTCTCGCCGACTACGCGTTCACTGGGCGTGAATCCGGGGCGTTCTGCGTTGGTGGAATCTGCCAGAAGCGCCAAGACGCCTTGTTTGCCAAGTTCACCAAAACGGGCAAGATCAATGACATCTCCCGATATCGGTGTAAAATCAATCTTAAAATCACCGGTATGAACAACATACCCGTTCGGTGTATGAATTGCGAGACCGACCGCATCGGGAATCGAATGGTTGACTGAAATCAGTTCAACCGACATAGCACCCATTGGAATCACATCTCCGGGGGAAACCACCTGCAAATGTGCTTTATCCGCAAGGCCGTGTTCTTTGAGTTTCGATTCAACAAGCGCCAATGTCAGGCGAGTACCGTAAATCGGCAGGTTGAATTCCTTTAAAAGATAAGGCAAACCGCCGATATGATCTTCGTGTCCGTGTGTCAGAAAAACGCCGCGGATGCGATCTTTGTTTTTGATCACATGCGAAAAATCAGGCAACACAATATCGACACCGAGCATATCACTATCCGGAAATGCCATGCCGCAATCGATCAAAAACGCATCCTTCTCATATTCAATCAGCGTCATGTTTTTGCCGATTTCGTTAAGACCGCCAAGGCATGTGATTTTTACAGGAAATGTCGCCTTTGGCTTTTGACGGTTGTTTTGTTTCTTTGGTTTATTCTGTACCGGTTTCGACCGTCTTTTTGATGATTGTTCCTGTGCTTTTGCAGTCGTCCGCTTGGATGTCTGGCGACTTTTCTGAGGTGAAGGCTTGCGGTTGTTCGGACGGGATGTTTTGGCTGTTGATTGTGTTGTTTTTTGAGTATTTTCAGCAGTCACTACATAATCTTCCTTTCCAACGATAAGTAATTTTATCTTAAACAAAGTATAAGTCTCTAATGTTTTTTCATTCAACAGATAGATATAGATATACAGTTTTATTTTACTTTGTTTTTATTGTAATGTCAAGACAGCGACAGGCTATGATGAAAATATTTCACATTCTTGACTTTTGTACAGGCAAATGATATAGTAAAATCACTAACAATAAGGGATGTGATGATCTATGTTATTGTACATTATCCGTCACGGAGACCCGGACTATGAACATAACACTATTACACCGTTCGGACACAAGGAAGCCAAGGCTCTCGCCCGTTGGTTTGAAAAACATCAGATCCGTTTTGATGCCATCTACACTTCTCCGCTTGGACGCGCAAAAGATACTGCTTCCTACACTTGCCAAAAACAAAACATTACCTCCTCCGTTTTGGATTGGACAGAAGAAAGTATGGATTATATGCAGCCGTTCACACCCGACTCTGCTGTCTCCTATCGATTTTCTCACAAC
This sequence comes from Acutalibacteraceae bacterium, assembly GCA_045651865.1. Classification (GTDB taxonomy): domain Bacteria; phylum Bacillota; class Clostridia; order Oscillospirales; family Acutalibacteraceae; genus RGIG1959. The sequence goes on along the minus strand of JAZRTC010000141.1, from coordinate 19,754 downwards.
GGCATTGAAGACTATACCGATTTCTCAACTGAAGACCGCATGGGCTCTATTGAAGCGCTCATAAAAGGATCAGATGCGTTTTTAAAAGAACTCGGCTACGAGCGAAACGGCTCCCATTACACCGTAACCGATCACAATGACAAACGCATTGCTGTATTTTGCCACGGCGGAATGGGAACCGCATGGACCGCTCATCTGCTGGGGTTGCCCCCTACTCTCGGCTTCCCCTCCATGTTTATGACAACAACCTCCCTTAATGTATTTGAATTTCGTCCTTATGGCGAATGCAAATCCTACACGAGGCCTCGTCTGCTTCGTTTTGGCGATGTTTCGCATCTTCACGAAGATGAGCTGGCAAACGACCGTATATAAAAAAATGCTGTTCCTTTGAAAAGGAACAGCATTTTTTTATTAAGAAACAAACGCTTTGATCAGCATACGAACATCCATAGATGTGATGATTTCATCGCCGTTGATATCTGCCGCTAACTCAACAGCCCCTGTAAGAGGCGTTTCATCAACAAGCGATTTAACAATGGCACGGGCATCCACGGTTGTGGTATTACCATCTCGGTTGGTATCTCCCGTCACAACTACTTCATAAGTAGCAATAACCGTCGTGCCGTTCATCACGGCAATTACCTGTCCGGTTTTTGCCAGAGCCGAACCTTCGACCACCGATCCGTTTTCCGATACGCGGATGGAATATCCCGATTGAATGTTGCTAAGCATCTTCTCAACGGTTGTATTGGCAGGAACCTTATTAAGATAACTGCCGACAACAGCATATACCTGCGACTCAAAAATAACCGACGGAGCGGAAGATGAATCGGATTTTTTCACTTGATCCGTAAAGGCAACCAGTTGCTGATTTTCCGAAAGCTGAACAGCATCAACAACAACAGATCCCTTCGATTTCAAAGAAATCTTGACTTGTTTGACGGTACTCATACCATCAGACGGAATAATGTTGTTGTACGAATAATACCCGTACAGACCAAGTGCCGCCGTACCGCTTCTTGCAGACAGATAACCGTCTGCGGGATAGGTTTCGCCGAATTGATCAAAATAATCCGATGCAATCGATGCCCATCCCTCGCCGTTCGCATGAGTGACCAACAACGAAATATTAAACGGCGTCGTAGCGTTAAAACTTAACAGCCAATACATAAAGCTGTACACATTGAACGATTGATTGGCATCAAACACCACGCTGTAACCGTTTTCATCCTCAGATGTAACCGTCAGCACACCATTTTCGTATGAATATCCACCTGTTTTCGTGCGATCCACAATCGCCAGGGTATCAGGAAGCATCAAGTTGATGTTGGTAGGTTCCGCTTTGGTATTGTAACTTGTATCCGTCACTTGTTTAGAGTTCGGCGTAAAATAACAATAGTTCACACGGATGCCGCTGTTCGGTGCGATATACAAACGAACTTGGTTAACCTGATAATCATTCGTCGGATTCCACCATTGAGAAAGATCAATTTCCAGTGTTTCAAGCCCTGTCATAAACGGTGCCGTTGTTGCATTGACAAGCTCGCTCGCGGAATTACAATCACGCATCATAAAATACGACGATCCTTTTTGTGTAACACCGAAATAATATCCGTTACCCCAAATCGGTGCGATCTGAATACTCATATACGGGGTCGTGAGTGTGCCAATCTTGTGCGGCAGGAAAAGATCATATTGACCTGTTTCAGAGGAAGTGTTGTTTATCGTCAGACGCCCCTGACCGTCAAATGATGCCGTAATACCGTTTGTGTTGGCGCCGGTTTCATACGCAAGAGCATCCACACCGATATACTTCGCATAATTGGTCACATTCGCCCAACCTTCTTTACCGTCAGGAGCCACGAACTTACCCCAACCGTTGCTGGCAAGCGATGTAACCTTCACAAGATCCCCTTGCGATACGGTTGTCACAACACCGTAATCGGTGGACGAACCAGAGCGAACATTGAGTTGTTCCGTGGAAATCTCATAAGTACCGAGTTTATCGGCAACCGTACCGCTCGTCGTCTGACCGTAATCACGGTTGATAACCGTGCCTGTTCTGGTCAACGGGCAGAACCAGTCAACCGTAAAGTATGTGCTGGTTGTAATCCAGGAAGTGGAAACCCACGCATCGCCGTTCCCGGTGCCGCGTGCGGTACTCGGTGCACTGTCGTACACATGGAAATACCCTGTCGAAGCATCATAACCGACAATGGCGATAAAATGTCCGTAGACATGACCGATCGCTACACCGCCGTTCTGAAGATGCGTCAGCAGAGACGGTGTGGTAGCCTTCGCCCAAAGTGCTTCACCAACGGTAAAACCGTAATCTTTGCCGAATTTTGCTTCAAGCTTCGGATACATGATGGTGCGATCCACACCACCTGCAAAGTAATTCAACGCTTTGATTTCGTAAGCCCAATCCGCAACTTCGGTCACACTCATTTCGTTACCTGTGAGATAACCAACCGCATTAACGGTCGAAAAAATGCCGCATCCTGTGTCATATAAGCTGCCGCGATAAGTCGTGCCGTAGTACACATTGGTCCATTCATTGGTCCATTGCAGACGCACAGAACGCGGAATAACCGTTGCTGCCGATACAAGTCCAAGCGGACAAACCGACAACAGAATTGCCACTGCAAAAACAGCAGCCAGAATACGATGATGTAAGCGCATAAATATTCACACTCCTTTTTTGAATTATACCACATATTTGCCTTAAAAAACAGTCGCAGTTTATACAAACTGCGACTGTTCATATTAGAAGCATTGACAATTAAAGACCAAATTGTTTATATATCTCTTTGGTTTCTAAATCTTTCCATAAGAAAGTGTGTCCGTCAAACACCATATAGCTGTGCGGAGTCTGTTCTTTCGGAATTGAAACCGAACCCGGATTGATATAAATATGTGTATCGTACTCCTCGCAAGCAGGGATGTGTGTGTGTCCGTGCAACAGGATATCCCCCGCCTGCATCGACGGCAGATGATCGTTGTTAAACAGATGACCGTGCGTCATAAACACAGTGCGGTCATCGAGCGGCAACAACGCATAATCCGCCATCACCGCAAAATCAAGCACCATCTGATCCACCTCTGCCTCACAGTTGCCTCGTACACAGAGAATGCGGTCGGCAAGCGGATTGAGCATTGCGATCACTTCTTTTGGGGCGTACCCTTTCGGGAGATCGTTACGCGGTCCGTGATACAAGATATCCCCGAGAAGCAACAGTTTGTCGGCATTTTCCAGCTCAAATGCTTCAACCAATTGCTTGCAATAATCGGCAGAGCCATGAATATCCGATGCAATTACATACTTCATAACCATAATCCCCACAATGCTTTTTTGATTTTCCAAACACCGCGCTCAATGCCGTCGTCCGCCATAACCGGAATATCTGCCTCTGCTTTTGAAGGTGTAACAAAGCGGTTATGACGGTCGCGGATCAGACTGCTGCTATCTGTAAGCACAACCTCTCCGACTTCTACACCCTGCTCATCATCCGGTCCGTCAATATATACACGCGCATCACACAACTCCTCAATACCTTTATACCACAGGATCAAAGAGCCCTCAACAACCAGAATCCGACAGCGTATGTTATACATGATATCTGCAATGTCATCTCTCATACGCAACAAATCATACGCTTCGGGAGAATATTCATCGCGGCATTGTTCACCGTTTTGAAGCGTCACAAGCGGTAAGTTCTCAACAGGCTTTCGATAATCTTCCATCTTCAGATGTATCACGCTTCGGTGACTGTATGCTTCACAAAGCGCATCGGCAAGTGCCGATTTTTGAGAATTCACACCTCCTGCGATGCCGATCATAAAACAAAATGCCATAGATATCCCACCATTCGTGAACGGATTTATAAACCAATATCAGTATATCACAGCTTACAGTAATATTCAATTCTTCATTAGAAAATAATAGAAAAACCTCTTTTACCCAATGGATAAAAGAGGTTTTCTGGTGCGGGGGATGGGACTTGAACCCACACTCGTAAGAACCGGCTCCTAAGACCGGCGCGTCTGCCATTCCGCCACCCCCGCGGATATACCTACTACACAAGACTGTGTCCTGCATAGTAGGTGTTTTTCAAGGATTTGTCAAGAGAAAATCGTCAAGCGATTCGATCTGCATGCCGTCCGCAATCAGTTTGCCTTCTCCTGCTCGGAGTGCTGCAACAAGTTCTTCACTTGTTTTTAAACGATGATCGAAAGCAAGTCCGGCGGCACCGACTTTTTCACCGACGCGGTGACAGTCCGCACCCGAAAGTCTGCCAAGCTCAGGGTGAGCCACAGCAAGCAACATGGCTTTAGCATTCTGGCACGGCCCATTCGCGGCATTATACACTTCTATGCCATCAAGACAATGGATAAACGGTTGCCAGGTAGCATCAATATCGGGACGCATGCGATACGGATGCGCCTGCGCGACATAGCCGCCGTAGGCATGCACCCGATCGCAGTATTCCTCAACGGACAGCTCGGGAATATCCGAATTCTCAAGCAAGAAATCCTGATCAATACCGTAAGTCAGAATCTCTTTGCCTCTGCCGACATAATGCTCCCAACCGAAATGAACATCAAAATCGAGTGTATCACCAAACGCTTTTGCTTCAAGATAGGTGTCGTAATACTTTTTGACACGGTCTTCCCAGCTCCACTCCGTCGGAACGGCGCTGTAACCGCAACAGCAATGATCCGTAAAGACCATTCCCGCATAACCACCGTCATAAAACGATCTCACGATGTCCACAGCAGGACTTGCCGCGCATTTGCTGCATTCCATACAATGCGCGTGAAGTTCATACTTATACATAGCGATTACCCAAGCGCCGCCATGCTCTGATCAAGCAGAGCCAGCTTTTCTTCCAGACGGGCTGCTTGCTCACGAGCAGTCGCCACAATGTTTTCGGGCGCTTTATCGGTGAATGCCTTGTTGTTCAGACGAGCCATCACACCGTCAAGCTGCTTTTGCACATTGTCGCGCTCTTTTTGCAGTCGAGCACGCTCAGCGGCGAGATCGACAAGCTCATTCATCGGGATCTTGATGGTCGCATCCGAAGTAACGATGCTGACAGCACCGTCCACTGCAAAGCTCTCACCCACCTGCACCGCCGATGCCGAAGCAAGACGAAGCATAAACGGAGCGCCGTTTTGGAAGGTCTCGGCAAACGCCGTCTCAATAAACACTTCCGCTTTCTTGGAAGGCGGCACATTCATCTCGGCACGGCGGTTACGGATGGCACGGATTGCCTCCATAATACGCTCCATTTCGCGCTCCTCAGCCGAGAAAGACAACGCCTCATCGTACACAGGCCACGCGGTGGTCATCAGCGTTTCGCCGCTGTGCGGCAGGCTTTGCCAGATTTCTTCGGTCACAAAGGGCATAAACGGATGCAGAAGCTGAAGCATACCGTTCATCACATACACCAGAACGCGCTTAGCATTCATGGCATCGTCGCCCTGCAGACGGGATTTGCAAAGTTCGATATACCAATCGCAATAGGTATCCCAAATAAAATCATACAGCTTTTGCACGGCAATACCGAGTTCGAATTTCTCAAGATTCTCCGTCACAGCCGCAACAAGCGTATTGAACTTCGACAGAACCCACTTATCCTCCATTGTGAGGGTTTCGGGCAGAGACAGTTCAATCTCGTCCTCGCCGATGTTCATCAGCACAAAACGAGCAGCATTCCAGAGCTTGTTGGCAAAGTTGCGGGAGGACTCCACTTTGTCAGGCATGAAGCGCATATCGTTACCGGGGCTGTTGCCCGTTGCCAGCATAAAGCGCAGAGCATCCGCACCAAATTCCTCAATAACCTTCAGCGGATCAATGCCGTTACCGAGGGACTTGGACATTTTGCGGCCCTTTTCATCACGCACCAAGCCATGGATCAGCACGCGGTCAAACGGTACTTCTCCCGTCTGCTCAAGACCGGAGAACATCATACGCATAACCCAGAACGGGATAATATCGTAGCCAGTAACAAGCGTATTGGTCGGATAGAAATATTCCAGTTCCGGTGTTTTGTCGGGCCAGCCGAGAGTCGAGAACGGCCAAAGAGCCGAGCTGAACCAGGTATCCAGCGTATCTTCATCCTGATGGAGATGAGTGCCGCCGCACTTCGGGCAGACCGTCGGATCTTCACGACCGACAATCGTCTCACCGCAGTCTGCGCAATACCAGGCAGGAATACGGTGACCCCACCAGAGCTGACGAGAAATACACCAGTCACGGATGTTTTCCAACCAATGGAAATAGGTCTTTTCAAAGCGTTCCGGCACAAATTGCGTCGTATCCGACTTGACCGCCTCAATCGCCGGAATTGCCAACTCTTTCATTGCCACAAACCACTGCAGCGACACACGGGGCTCAATGGTGGTGCTGCAACGATAGCAAGTGCCGACATTATGTACCAGCGGCTCGGTTTTAACAAGGAAACCGCCTTCTTCCAGATCAGCAACAATCGCCTTGCGGCACTCAAGGATCGTCATGCCCTCATATTTGCCTGCAAGCTCGTTCATATGACCGTCTTCGGTCGTAACCGTAATAACGGGCAGATCGTGACGCAGACCGACTTCAAAGTCGTTCGGGTCGTGTGCAGGCGTGATTTTCACAACGCCCGTACCAAAATCCATTTCAACATAAGTGTCCGCCACAACAGGAATCGCCTTGTTGACGATGGGCAGAATCACATTTTTGCCGACAAGTGCCTGATAACGCTCATCGTCGGGATGCACCGCCACAGCGGTATCGCCGAGAAGCGTCTCGGGACGGGTAGTTGCAAGCTCAAGGTAATCCTCTGTACCCTCGATCGGGTAACGGAGATGATAGAATTTCGCATCCATCTCCTTGAATTCCACTTCTGCATCGGAAATAGAGGTCTTGCAATGCGGGCACCAGTTGATCATTCGTTCGCCGCGATAAATCAGACCTTTTTCATAAAGGCGGACAAACACTTCACGGACAGCTTTGGAGCAACCTTCGTCCATCGTAAAGCGTTCACGCTCCCAATCGCAGGAGGAACCGAGTTTTTTCAGCTGTTCCACAATGCGGTTGCCGTAGGTTTCTTTCCATTGCCAGGCGCGCACCATAAACGCATCACGGCCGATGCCTTCTTTGGTGAGACCTTCCTTTGCCATGGCTTCCACGATCTTCGCCTCTGTCGCAATTGCGGCATGGTCGGTACCGGGCATCCACAGTGCTTCATAGCCCTGCATACGGCGCCAACGGATCAGAATATCCTGAAGCGTATTATCCAGAGCGTGACCCATATGAAGCTGTCCCGTAATGTTGGGAGGCGGCATCACAATGGTATACGGTTTTTTATCGGGATTGACCTCGGCGTGGAAATAACCGCCATCCATCCAGAAACGGTAGATGCGATCCTCCACTTCCTGCGGTTCGTACACTTTTGCAAGTTGTTTTTTGTCTGCCATTACACAGACCTCCTAACTTAAAGTTGTCGCAGATATTGGTATTTTACCATAGCAATCAGGTTTTTGTAAAGAGAAATCGAACGCATATTCTATATTTTTTCGGAATACGCAAGAATTTCGGCTAAATTTGAGTAAAAAGTCTGTTTTCACACTTCCCTTTTTATTTTGAATCTGTTATAATAACCGCATTATTGTTTCACGAAAGGCTGTGAATTTTATGAGAAAAACAAAAATCATTTGCACGCTGGGTCCTGCTACCGATAATGAAGAAGTACTTCGCGAACTGATCTTGTCGGGTATGGATGTAGCGCGAGTCAATATGTCCCATCAGACCCACGAAGAACAGCGCGTGCGTATTGCAACGCTCAAGCGCCTGCGTGAGGAACTCGACCGTCCCGTAGCACTTTTGATCGATACAAAAGGCCCTGAAATCCGTCTTGGCAAAATCAAAAACAAATCTGTACAACTGACCCAGGGTCAGCTGTTTACTTTGACCACCACCGAATGTGAAGGTGACAGCCAGCGCGCGTCCATCACCTGTCAGGAACTCCCCCACGATGTTTGCACGGGTTGTCATATTTTGATCGACGACGGACTGATTGATCTGATTGTTGAGGAAATCCACGATACCGACATCGTGTGCCGTGTTCTGAACGGTGGCACCATTTCCTCCAGCAAGGGTATCAATGTCCCCGGTGTTCGCTTGTCTATGCCGTTTATGAGCGATCGTGATCGCGCGGATATTGCGTTTGCATGCGAAGTGGATGCCGATTTCATCGCTGCATCCTTTACCCGTCGTGCAGATGATGTGATGCAGATGCGTCAGGAGCTTGAAAAGAATCACAACCACACCATTCGCATCATTGCGAAAATCGAAAACGGCGAAGGCGTTGACAATGTGGATGAAATCATCCGTATGTCCGACGGCATTATGGTCGCACGCGGCGATATGGGTGTTGAAATTGCTCTTGAAGATATCCCCGCTATCCAGAAAGCCATTATCCGTAAAGCATACAATGCCGGTCTTCAGGTGATCACCGCCACGCAGATGCTGGATTCCATGATGAAAAACCCGCGTCCGACCCGTGCGGAAACCACCGATGTTGCAAACGCTATTTACGACGGTACCAGTGCCATTATGCTGTCAGGTGAAACCGCAGCAGGTGCCTATCCCGTTGACGCACTTAAAACGATGGCAAGAATTGCCGTTCGTGCCGAAAAAGACATTGATTATGCCAAGCGTTTCCGCAACCGCGATCTTGCAGGCGATGTGCCGAATGTCACAAATGCCATTTCCCACGCTACTGTTACAACCGCACTCGACCTTGGTGCGAGCGCCATTATCACCGTCACAAAATCCGGTATGACTGCCCGCATGATCTCCAAGTTCCGCCCGCCCTGCCCCATTGTTTGCTGCACAACCAGCAAAACCACGCGTCGTCAGATGAACCTCTCCTGGGGTGTTATTCCGATTATGGCGGAAGAAAAAGACAATATGGATGTATTGTTTGATCACGCTGTCGATTGCACGATGCAAGCAGGTTGCATTAAAAACGGCGAGCTTGTTGTTATCACGGCAGGTGCACCGCTCGGTGTCGCCGGTACCACCAACATGCTCAAAGTTCACCTTGTGGGCAATATTCTCGTCCAAGGCACCAGCGCTACACCGCATACCGCCTGCGGCAATCTTTGTGTTGTTGAAAACGAAAAAGAAGCATTTGAAAAATTCCGCCCGGGTGATATTCTGGTCATCTCCCAGACCAGCAACCGCCTGCTTCCCTTAATCCGTGAAGCAGCAGGCATCATCACGGAAGCCACCGGTCTTAACAGTCATGCGGCGATTGTTGGCATGACGCTGGACAAACCTGTTCTGGTCGGTGCGGAAAATGCAACCAAAATTCTCAAAAGCGGCACGACTGTTACGCTTGACGGCGAACATGGTTGTGTTATGTACAAGAAATAATCAAAAGCAGGGTTTCTCAGTTGAGAAACCCTGCTTTTTTATATCATAAAACAATTGCCGACTTCACTTCCAACGCACTTTGAGGATCATTCGGCACGGCAGCTTCATAAATCGGAACCGCCTGTATAATCCGATCCAGAAGATTTAACAATTGATCGTACTGCCGTGCCTCGGTTGGGCGAAGTGTCTGGGACAGTAAACGATAGAGCGCTTCTTCTGCACTCAAGCGACGCACGACCGTATTGGATCCACGCGATAAAAACACAATTGCATAAAGCGGAACACAAACATTACGGCTAAGCGCTTGTTTACCGGAAAAAGGAGTTCCGCACACACACGGCAAACCCTCTATAAAGCGGATCGCAGGCTTATCATCATTAATGATTTTTGCGCCGAGCTCGTTTCTCCAATACGAGGAATGGGTGGATTTACCTGTGCCGCTCGGAGCCGAAAACGCAATCGCACGACCGTCATACTCCACAGCGGACGAATGAAGCAAAAAGCCATTAAAATCAAGCAATTGCCGATAAAAGGATTTTGCCAGCTGTGCATATTCCTCATAGGTATCACCGCCGCCTTCGAGTGTGATATCCCCCTTTGTTCCATCACATAAATACGGCACAGACCGTGAAACCGACAACGGATGCTGTGCATCCATACACACAGTTAATCCTGCAATATTATAAAACGGCATTCGCTTCACCCCTTCCGACAAAAAATAAACACCCTGCCTTCATAGCGACAGGCAGGGTGCGACAGACAAACGGTAATTAACCCGCAGCACTCGTGAGCAGGTTGGTCACGATCATACCGGCAAGAACAAGCACGAAGAACGCAATGGCAATGAACTTCGTGAACTTTGCAAGGAACTGATCCCAGGTCTTAGCGCGGCCTTTGTCCATAAACGAATCTGCAGCACCGCTGATCGCGCCGATATTCGCCTGACGGCCCTGCTGAAGCAGGATCACAGCGATGATGACGAGCGATGCAATAACCAATACAACAGCAATCAAAACTTCCCAAATAGACATAATGTTTGTACCTCCAAATCGCAATGCGATATATAATATAAAATCATGCACGGCAAATTATAGCATAGTAAGCAGAAAAATGCAAGAAGATTTTTAAAAAATCGGAATAATTTTTGAGCACATTCCGCATACTAGCTACCGTCAGCGATTACACATCACATCGCGTTTGCCGTAACCGCTGTCGAAAACCGCTATCGGAGACCTGTTTCAGGCTTTCGGCAGCGGTTTTCTTGCATATAAAAGCCTATATAAATTAATCCAAGGTAAGTTGCTCGCCGAGATCTTCTGCGGTCAGAGTCGAACCCGTTGCCGGAAGCGTGCGTTTCCGATAATGTGACGGCTTCACAAACCGTCCCTCTGTATACGATTCAACACTTTGCACACGATGCTGACCGCGTAGTGTCATCACCTGCACACCGATTGTCGTGCGGGAAGTCTTGGCCGAAATCGCGCCTGTATTCACAAGCAGGAAACGACCCTGTGTGGACTCCATAACAAAATCCATATCCTCCGCCACATAATGCACAGCTACAAGCGGCGACTTGTCGCTGTAAGCACCAACCAAACGACGACGGTTGGTTTTGGTAGCGTATGCCGAAAGTTCCACCTTAGCAACCTTACCGTTTTCAAAGAAGAACAGCATATATCCGTTGTAATCCTTGGTGTTGACCATATAAACAGCATTTTCGCCATCCTCGAACCCGAGTTTGGATGCCACATAATCACCCATCACACTCGCCTTGGTATCGGCAAAATCGGATGCTTTGGCTTTGTAAACAGTGCCCTTGTCCGAGAAGAACAAAAGATCCGTCGCATTGGTGGTCTCCACCGTCTGGATCAGTCGATCCCCTTCTTTAAGCTTGTGTTCTGCGCTCATGCGAAGCGACTGCGGTGTAATCTTTTTGAAATAGCCTTCCGCTGTGAAGAACAAAGTACACACATAATCAGGGATTTCTTCTTCCTTGGAAACCGTATATTCCTCGATATCGCTTGCATACAAAATCGCCGTCTTGCGCGGTTGACCATGCTTTTTGATAACCGCTTTCAGTTCATCAATGATGATACGGCGAACACGCGCTTTGCTGCCGAGGATATCTTCCATATCGGCAATATCCTTCTCAAGCTGTTCGATATCGGATGTACGCTTCAGAATATACTCGCGATTGAGATGACGAAGCTTAATCTCCGCTACATACTCTGCCTGCACCTGATCGATACCAAAACCGATCATCAAGTTCGGCACAACTTCCGCTTCTTCCTCGGTTGCACGGATGATCTGAATGGCTTTGTCGATATCCAGCAAAATCTTTGCAAGACCCTTAAGCAAATGCAAGCGTTCCCGTGCTTTATCCAGATCATGTCCAACGCGGCGACGGATACATTCCACACGGAATGCCGTCCACTCCTCCAGAAGCTGACGGACACCAAGCACCTGCGGCACGCCGGCAATCAGTACATTGAAGTTGCAGGCGAAGCTGTCCTCAAGCGGCGTCATGGCAAACAACTTTGCCATCAGCTTATCGGGATCGGTATCTTTCTTGACATCGATCGTGATGCGCAGACCGTCAAGACCGATCTCGTTACGCACATCCGTGATTTCACGAAGCTTACCGGCTTTGACAAGCTCTACGATTTTAGCAATAATTGCTTCAACGGTTGTCGTTGCGGGAATTTCCGTGATATCAATGCAACGGCTGGCTTTATCATAGGAATAAACCGAACGCACCTTGACACTGCCGCGACCGGTTTCATAGATCTTATCAATCTCTTCGCGACGGTAGATCAGCTGTCCGCCACCCGGGAAATCCGGTGCTTTGAGTGTATCGGCAATAACATGGTCGGGGTCTTTCATCAAGGCAATTGCTGTTTCGCAAACTTCCGCAAGGTTAAACGAACAGATATTGCTCGCCATACCAACCGCAATACCGACATTGTTATTGACCAGAATCGACGGAAAACTCACCGGCAACAGCGTCGGTTCCTTCATCGTTGCATCGTAGTTATCAACAAACTCAACGGTTTCTTTGTCAATGTCACGGAACAGTTCCTCTGCAATGGGATCAAGCTTTGCTTCCGTATAACGCGAAGCCGCATATTCCATTTCGGAAGAATAGGCACGACCGAAGTTGCCTTTTGACATCACATACGGATGCAACAGCGCCTGATAACCCTTCGACAGACGAACCATCGTCTCATAAATCGCCGCATCACCGTGCGGATTGAGTTTCATTGTCTGACCGACAATGTTTGCCGATTTCGTGAGCGTACCCTTGAGCAAACCCATTTTATACATTGTATAAAGGAGTTTGCGGTGAGAAGGTTTAAAACCATCAATCTCCGGAATCGCGCGGGACATAATAACACTCATCGCATACGGCATATAATTGCTCTCGAGTGTATCAGTGATTGCTTGCGATTCCACAAGTCCCGCACCCTCGATGTGCGTATTATCCGGTAAAGTGAGCGGTTTGCTTTCCGCTTTTTTACTCTTTTTCGCCATAGTATTCAAGCCTTTCTATCTTAAAGCTTTTTGAAATATTGCTTTCGATTCAATCGTTCTTCACAGCCAACAGCTAAAAAGAAGCTTTGTGCAGCGCGGCTGCCGCCGACAGAGGCGGTGACTGCTTCACAAGAAAGCTGGGTGGCAATATCCTGCGCCGCCATAAACAACGCTTTCGCTACACCTTTGCGACGGTATTCCTTACCCACCACAACGGACACAACCGCCAGACGCGGCGCACGATAAGTGCGGCGATCCACGCGAAGATGAATGTAGCCAAGCATTGTGCCGCGATACACCGCCACAAGTAACCGCTCATCCGCACATTCAAGGATAGAACGGATCTGACGCGCGACTTCATTGACAGCGCACGGCAAACCGAAGCAGGTTTCGTTGAGTACCGCAATCGCCTCAGCATCTTCTGCCACGCAAGGGCAAACGGAAAAATTCATCATTCTTCCCCACCCTCCTTAGCTCAAATCGACATTTTCAAGATACAAAGAACCAAACTCCGCAATGAAATCCTTACGGCCTTGCAGATTATCACCGAGCAGCACATCGAACATCTGCGCGGTTTTTTCGGCATCCGCAGGCTCGACCTTGACAAGGCGACGCGTCGCAGGATTCATAGTTGTCAGCGACATCATCAGCGGATCGTTCTCACCAAGACCTTTTGAGCGCTGAATGGTGTATTTCTGACCTTCCAGCTTTTTGAGAATTGCCGCTTGTTCCTGCTCGTTATAAGCAAAATAGGTATCCGTCTTTGTGTTTACCTCATACAGAGGTGTTTCAGCGATAAAGACATAACCTTGTTCAATCAAAGTGGGTGTCAGGCGATACAGCATCGTGAGCAACAAGGTACGGATCTGGAAGCCGTCAACATCCGCATCCGTACAAAGAATGACCTTGTTGAAACGAAGCATCGACAGATCAAAGTTGACGAGGTTTTTGTTCGCTTTTGTCTTGACCTCTACTCCGCAACCGAGAACTTTGATCAGGTCAGTGATAATCTCACTTTTAAAGATCTTCGTATAATCCGCTTTCAGGCAGTTCAGAATCTTACCGCGAACAGGGATAATCGCCTGAAAATACGGGTCTCGCGCCTGAATACACGCGCCCATAGCCGATTTACCCTCCACGATGAAGAGTTCGCGTTCACCAACATCTTTACTGCGGCAATCGACAAAGGTCGACACACGCGACATCATATCGTTGCCCGATTGGAGTGTCTTCTTAATGTTCAGTCGTGTGGATTCCGCTTTTTCACGGGAGCGCTTGTTGATCAGCACCTGATCAGCGATTTTAAGCGCCTCCATCTTGTTTTCGATGAAATAAATCTCCAGATTCTGGCGCAGGAAATCGGTCATTGCTTCCTGAATAAACTTGTTGTTGACCGCTTTTTTCGTCTGATCCGAGAACGACGCAATACTCGAGAAGCACGAGGACACAAACACAAGACAATCCTGAATATCCTGAATCGTAATCTTCGATTCATTCTTCAGATATTTGCCGTTTTGCTTTAAAAATGCATCCATTTGCGAAAGGAAAGCCGATTTCAATGCCTTCTCGGGCGAACCGCCTTCCTCCAGCCAGCTGGAGTTATGATAATATTCAATCAGGTTTTTGCGGTTTGAGAAGCAGAAAGCCACATTCATCTTCACGCGATATTCGGGCTTGTCCTCACGGTCGCGACCCATGCGCTCCCCTTCCCAGAACTGAACCGCACTCAGGGATTCCTCGCCGACAATCTCTTTGACATAGTCGACGATGCCGTTTTCATAAAAATAGGTTTCGGTCTCAAAAGTCTTACCCGTCTGAAAACGGAATTCAAACTGTACGCCCGGATTGACAATCGACTGACGGTGGATAACATCCGAAAAATACTCTCGCGGAATATTGATATCCGTAAAAACATCCAGATCAGGCTTCCAGCGAATGCGCGAACCGGTATCCTTCTTGCTGTACGGCTCTTTCTGCAATCCACCGATATTTTCGCCTCGTTCAAAATGAAGGGTATATTTAAACCCGTCACGATGGATCTCAACATCCATAAATTCCGAAGCATACTGCGTTGCACAGGTACCAAGACCGTTCATACCCAGCGAAAACTCATAGTTCTCGCCTGCATTCGTATTATATTTACCGCCCGCGTACATCTCACAGAACACCAGTTCCCAGTTGAAACGCTCTTCCTTCGGGTTATAATCCACAGGAATACCGCGTCCAAAGTCCTGTACTTCCACAGAACCGTCTTCAAAATATGTCGTCACGATCCGCGTGCCGTGTCCTTCGCGCGCTTCGTCGATGGAGTTGGAAAGAATCTCAAACACCGCGTGCTGACATGCCTCCAAACCATCCGAACCAAAAATAACACTCGGGCGTTTGCGCACACGATCGGCACCTTTTAATTGGGATATACTGTCGTTTCCGTATTCAGTCGTTTTTTTCTTTGCCACAGTCCGTTACCGCACCTTTCTTGATAGATTGCATACATATCCATAATATTGACATCATTTTATACCATATTTTGTGGGTTTGTCAAGGGCGGTGCGTAAATATGGCAAAAGTGACATTTTTAAAAAAAGAGATACGGAACACCGTATCTCTTTTTAATCCGTATTCTTGTCAGGAATCGCGGCCGCAAACACAAGAGCCGTGACGCTTTTTGCCTGACCGATTTTTAACATCTTGGAACACTCATGAAGCGTAGCTCCCGTCGTGATCACATCATCAACCAGTAAGATTGTTTTATTGCGCACATCACCGATACAGTCAAATGCACCAAGCAAATTACCGCTTCGTTCAAATTGTCGCAGCGATTTTTGCGAGCGCGTGTCATATATTTTGGATAGTGTAACCGCAAACGGGACACCGAGCTGTGAGGCAATTTCCTTTGCGAGCAATTTGCTTTGATTATACTCTCTTGCCCGTTCTTCCTTTTTGTGCATCGGTACGAATGTAACCAGATCGAACGAAGCGGCATCCGTACGGCGTCGGAGCGCGCGTACCATTTCGGTTGCCATGGATTCAATCAGAATAGCATCGTCAATCCGCTTTAACGCCAGCACCGCACGCTTAGCTCCGTCTTCATAACGGAGCGCCGCAATACAGCGATCATACTGTCGGCGACGACCGCGACAAACACAGTCGGATTTTGACACACCGCAACGCGGACAGACAGGATCTTGCATATACGGTACATCGGGAAGACAATACCGACAACAAAGCTCGTCCGGATTGACAACACGGTCACAATACAAACACCTTCGAGGAAAGAAGAAAAACAGCAGGCTTCTGATAAACCGTTTCATAGAATCAACCCATCTTCCAACAGCATCTTGGGCAAACCTGTGTAACGAAGTGTGCGCTTATGATTATCCACCATCTGCTCGAGCGTCTGTATGCTCCCCACCATCACAATCAGCTTCTTCGCACGCGTGACGGCCGTGTACAACAAATTGCGATAACATAGTTGCGGTTGCTGATGAAACAGCGGAATCACCACGGCATCAAATTCACTGCCCTGACTCTTATGTACAGTAACCGCATAAGCCGGTTCAAGATCGTGTGCATCTTCGCGGGTATACACAGCAACACGGTCATCATAACGCACATGGGCAGTCTGCGCCGGAATATCGATCGATTCCAGAATCCCTATGTCGCCGTTGAACACACCGCTACCGACCTCACCGTCATCTTTCGTCCAGGCGATATCGTAATTGTTGCGCGTATGCATCACTTTATCGCCAACCCGTAGCATGCGTCCTTCCAGCGCCAGTTCCGACTTGTTCGGATCGGCGGGATTTGCAAGATGCTGAAGCATTCGGTTGAGTTCGATTGTACCGAGATCCCCTTTTCGGCCGGGGCACAAAACCTGTAACCCCTCCATAAGAGAATGTCCGTATGCTTCCGGTAAACGGCGCAGACACAAATCCGCAACCGTTCGACGAACCTCATCAACGCTGTTCTTATTCAAAAAATAAAAATCACCGTTTTTGTAGGTTGTCACAGGATATTCGCCTGCAACAATACGGTGCGCATTCTTAACAATGTGGCTTTCCATAGCCTGTCGAAACACCTGCGTCAGCTGAACGGTCGGCAATTGTTTGCTGTCTATAAGATCGCCGAGAATCCGTCCTGCTCCGACAGCAGGAAGCTGATCGCAATCACCAACCATAATCAAACGGCAACCGATCGGCATCGCACGAAGTAGTGCTTCAAACAGCAATGTGTCCACCATCGACATTTCATCCACGATCACGGCATCGGCGTCCAACGGATTCTTGTCATGCCGCGCAAAAACCAGTTCATCCTCTTCACTCCACTGTACCTCTAAAAGACGATGGATTGTTTTCGCTTCGCGGCCCGTCAGTTCGCTGATCCGATTGGCAGCGCGACCTGTCGGCGCAGCAAGTAAAACCCGTTCACCATAGCTTTCCAACAGCGCGATAATGCCTCGCAGGGTTGTGGTTTTACCGGTACCGGGACCACCTGTCAGAATCAGCACACCGCGATTAACGGCCTCTAAAACAGCGCGTTTCTGCTCGTCCTCGTATAAGATGTGATGATTCTTTTCGATTGCCATAATACGGTCTTCGACATCGTCTTTCCGTGCGGGTGAAAGTGTAGCAAAATCCTTCATCCGCACAGCAATATACCGCTCGGCATGGTACATTTTCGGCAAAAACCACAGCGTATCGCGCTCGGTGTCGATACGGCGCAACTCCATTGTCCGTTCCAATTCATACAACTGATTTTCAACACCCTCGAGCTCCGCACCAAGCATCCCGGCCGCTGTCGGAACCAGTTTGCTTTGGGGCAGGCAGGTGTGACCGTTTGAGGTGTTGTGTCGTAAGACATATAAAAGTCCTGCCGCCACCCTGCGGGGATCATCCGGCGGGCAATGAAACTGTTGCGCAATGGCATCCGCCCGCTCAAATCCGATACGCAATCCCGATGAACAAAGCACATATGGGTTGTCACGAACCGTATCAACGGTTTTCATTCCAAAGCGTTTAAAACAGCGTACTGCTTCAGAGGGCGTCAAACCATATTCGGAAAACGCCAGCATCACTTCACGCAAACCAAACTGAGCCGCAAATGCCTCACCGATCTCTTCGGCTTTTTTCATGGAGATACCGCTGATTTGAGCAAGTCGGCGAGGTTCCTTTTCCATCACCGTCAATGCATTATCGCCGAAAGTCTGGATGATTTTCATAGCAAGGGATGGCCCGATGCCTTTAATTGTTCCCGACGCAAGATACCGATAAATAGCGGTTGAGTCAGTGGGAAGATATCGCTCACACATCTCTGCACGAAACTGTTTTCCAAAAGTTGCGTGCTCAACCCATCTACCTTTCAGACGGACCGTTTCACCAACCGATACCATTGGTAATTCTCCCACTACTTTGTGAATACCATCCGACTCAGTCTCCAGATCCATAACCGTCCAGCCGTTATCCTGATTACGGAATACAATACGATCAACACTTCCGCAAATCACATCTTCCACACCGCTCACCTCCTCTGATACAACTATGTTTATTATACACGCGTGCAACATTCTGCGCAAGACTTCTTATCTATATTTTTCTTTCAGCAACACCGACACAATATGTCGTCCTTCATCATCAAGCTCACACCCATCCACACAGATCGGGATTGACCATTCCAACGAGAGCCACCTGGCATACCGAACCTGCTGTTCCAGATCGTCTTTTTCACACACAGATAGCACCAACGACACTTTTGGTTTGTGCGGTCTGAGAATCCGCTGTACAAGTCGAACTGTTGCTTGCGCACAACCATACAGAGCCAGCAACAGCACCAAACACAACGATACACCTTCCAACACCGACATAATGCTTCATCACACCCTTCCGACGGGCATTATCCCACCACGCCCACCTCTTCGCCCGCTCTTTGCAATATATGCACCACCCTTATGAAATGTCAAAAGGGTGTCACACAAGTGACACCCTCAGAAGGATTATATCAATTGTAAGGCAAGTCTTACCATATCCGAAAACCCTGTTTGCCGTTCATCAGGCGAAAGCGCTTCCTCTTTATAAAGATGATCGGACACAGTCAGCATGGTAAGCGCTTTCTTGCCGGCATATACTGCGTTCATATATAACGCCGCCGCTTCCATTTCAACGCACAACACGCCCATCCGTTTCCAGCGATCCCTTGCAGTTTCATCGGCGTTGTAAAACATATCGCTTGATAAAATATTGCCGATTTTCACAGAAAGTCCCATTTGCCGCGCAGCGTCATCTGCTTTGCGAAGCAAACCGTAATCCGCTATCGGCGCAAATATACCGGGCAACTGAAACTGTGAAGCATAGTTGGAATCCGTGCAAGCTCCCATCGCCAGTACAACATCCCGCACATTGATATCGTCTGCGTAACCTCCTGCGGAACCGATGCGAATGATCGTATCCACATCGTATTCGTTATACAATTCATAGCTGTATATACCAATCGACGGAATACCCATGCCGTGCCCCATTACCGACACCGGTTTCCCCTGATATTTACCGGTGTATCCGAGCATACCGCGAACCGTATTAAAACAGACAGCATTGTTTAAATAAGTTTTGGCAATCCATTCCGCACGAAGCGGATCTCCTGCCATTAAAACGGTTTTGGCAATCTGACCTTTGTCAGCGGCGTTATGTGGCGTTCCCATAAAGCTCACATCCCTTTTCGTTTTTTCTTAATTATAGCACATTATTCAAAAAATTCAATTTTTTATAAACAATTCAAAAAAAGAATAGTCAAATACAGTTATATA
>JAZRTC010000140.1:0-6347 GCA_045651865.1 Acutalibacteraceae bacterium | reverse complement strand
CTCCGACTCCGTCGTGGCAAGCGCCGCAACCGCCCGAGTCTCCGCGTGCGCCATATACGCCGCCGCAGCCGTCCTACCCGCCTTACGGCAGTCCGCGCGCACCGCAGTACAACAGCGGATATGCGCCCGTGCCGCCCACTCCGCAACCGCCGAAAAAATCGGGTGGTTCGCGCGTGGCGATCGCGTTGCTCGCCGTGTTGTGCTGTGTGTCATTGCTGTTGACGAGCGTGCTGGCAATCAAGCTGTTTACGATGGATGACACAACGCCCGATTCCAAGCCGAGCGCGTCTCAACAGCAACCGTCTGCGGACGATAAAGAGGATGACCGTGAGATCAACGAAAACGGCCCCACTTTGCAGATCACCGATGCGGAGGCCATCAACGACGGTGGACTTGCCACCAGCGAGATCGTCAAGCGCAATGCGGATGCAACGGTTGTGCTGACGATGTATACCAAGACCTCCAACTCGTTCTACGGCTATTATTACGGCGAAGAAAGCAACAGCCTCACTGAGGCAGGCGGTGCATCGGGCATTGTGCTGTCGGCAGATGGCTATATCATTACCAACAGCCACTGCGTGTACGATGAGGAAACGCAGACCAAATACGACCGCATCGATGTGACGCTGTATGACGGCAGAGTGTTTGAGGGTGCTGAGATTATCGGTTATGATCCGACGACCGACCTTGCCGTTATTAAGGTGGATGCCACCGACCTTACCCCTGCGCAGTTTGGCGATTCGTCGGCACTGTCGCTGGGTGACCGTGTTGTCACGCTGGGAAACTCGGGCGGTCTTGCCTGGACGGTGTCGCAGGGTATCCTGTCCGGTCAGGCACGCGATGTGTATGAGGATACGGGTTATGCCATCAAATGCCTGCAGGTCGATGCCATCATCAACCCCGGTTCGTCGGGCGGCCCGCTGATCAATGCGTACGGTCAGGTTGTGGGTGTCAACTCCGCCAAGATCGTGATGTCGGGTTATGAGGGACTCGGCTTCTCTATTCCGATCAATGAAGCCAAAGAGGTCATTGACGACCTGATCAAATACGGCTATGTCACGGGCCGTGTATCGCTTGGCATTATGGGTCGCACCATTACCTCGATCGGATACGAAGGCTTTATGATCGAGAGTTTCAGCGAGGAGTCCGCACTTATCGGTACGAATGCAAAAGCGGGCGATATCATCACCCATGTCAACGGCAAGCGCGTGACGGATTATGCTCAGATGCGCGCCGAGCTGACCAGCCACGAGGTGGGTGAGACGGTGACGCTCACGCTGTTGCGTCTTGACCGTCAGACCCGCACCACCATTGATTTTGATATTACCGTCACCTTGCAGGAAAGCCGGTAAAAAGTAGATCAGGGGTGTTCACCATACGGTGAACACCCCTGAATTTGTTTATTCACATTCTTCGATAAACTCCGCTATATCCTCAAGTGGACATTGTAAGGCTATGCACAGTTTGTTCAAGGTTTTGGTTTCGATATTGTCGTTGGCACGCAAACGGCGAATCGTTTTGCTGTCAATACCGCACGATTCCCGAAGCTGATAGGTGGATATACCTTTATTCTCCATTGTTTTCCAAAGTCTGTCAAACACGATCATAGCCGTCACCCCCATTGACATTCTCTATTATGGGGGTTATAATCTTGTTTATTAAGGGGATATAATCCCCATACAAAGAAACGAGGGATTTATTATGAAGTTGTCTGCGGAATTGCTTGCGAATATACTATCAAATGAAAATGCTCAAATTGTATTTCCGCAACTCGAAAAGGATTTCAAAACAATTGTCGAGTCGGACTGTTACACGATGCTGGAGCAGATCCAATCCATTCTTATGGCTGACTCTTTAGATGATCAGGACTGTTTCCTTAAAATTGAAGAAATAGTATGTGTTTTTGAAGAACATAAAATTCGCACAGGATTTCGACACGATGTAAGCTAAAAAAGGCGACGGATGAATCCGTCGCCTTTTTGAAGTTATTGGCGTTATGCGAGCAAACGCGTTAAAATCAACCGCGTATCCGCGGTGTCGATCAGACCGTTGTCATTGACATCACAGATGTTTATCTGCATATCGTCGAAGCTGCTGAAGGATGCCAGTGCCTTGAGCAGTCCGCGTACATCCGCGGTATCGGTCTTGCCGTTACCGTCAAAATCGCCGTATGCGAGCGTGCCGTTATAATAATCAAACCAATATGTACCCGGGATGGTGTTGCTCACGGCATATACACCACCTTCGTAATAAGGGGTGCCGAGTTCGACAAACATCGTGCCGTTAAGGGTCTTACCGATGCTTGCCAGAAACAGTCCATCATCGGTGTACAGTGTGCCGTACTTGCGGATGTCGCCGTTATTGCTTTGCCCGCCGGAAGAGGATACAAAGTCAAGGATCCGACAGGTTTGTGTGCTGTCACCGTAGTCGAAGGTCAACGACAGGGAATGATCCTCGTTGCTTGTCAGTTGCAGGGAGACGGGTTTTGGTGCCACACCGACCGTGAAAGTGACGGTTTCTCCGAGAAAACGGATGGTGATATCCTGCAAACCGCTTTCGGTTACGCGTAAGGGTGCGATTGTAAGCAGGCAGGATCTTTGCACGGTATTGAGCATATAGAGGATGTTATTGTTGTGGGTATTGATCGGCGAAACATCCTCGTAACTGCCGTCATCAAAATGCACACGCAAAACACTGCCTCGTAGATCGACATACTCGCCGTAAAGAAGCGAGGTGTTGGTGGGTGGTGTGATCATCTCGACGGATGTTACAATATCGACAACTGTTACGGTAAATTCTGCGCGCAACCCCATAAAGAGTGCCGTAGCAGTATGGTCACCGACGCCCCATTCTCCGGCTGTCGATTGATCGGAATCCCAATAGACTTGATAACCGCATTGCTCTTGGATGTCGCCGCGTGTACCGGTTATCACAGTGCCATCGTTAAAGGTGACGGTGAGAATGGGATTAAGCGTATAAAGGAACAGACTTTCGGTACTATGAGAGCCGTCGATATATTGGCGGACGGTCGCGTCCTGTACAGTCATCGACACCGCGGGCGAGGGGAGCACGGTGACGGTGAACTCGTCTGTAAAATCGCCGCATATAATCGAAGCGGTATGCTTGCCGATTTCCCACTCATTGTCTTTCGATTGGTTATGACGAACCGTAGGGGAATAACCAACCAATGGGTAGACATCATAAAATGCTGCTTTTGCGGACGAACCGTCGCTGTAGAACACTGTGATATCCGGAGTAAGTTCATAGAGGAACCAGGCGTAGTTGTCACCACCACTAACTCCGTTGGGATGATTCCCGTGCCATCGACCGTCACTTTCAAAATAAACCGTCACATCATCGGCGACAATGGATGTCACCGTCGCATCCGCGGCAAAGGCACCGATGGGAAACACGGTCATCGTGAGAAACGCCGACATCAGTATGGCAAGTAAGGTTTTCGTCGTTTTCATAACAGAAGCCTCCTTTTGTTGTAAGCATTTCATCCATTATACAGCACGAACAAGCAAAAATCCTTTAAAATATACAATTCCCTGAGCAAAAACTTTTTGCTCGGGGAATTGTTAGCTTAATCACGGCAGACGGTCACAGAACATCAGGAGATCCGCAGAGACCTTGTCCTGTTCGCTGAGGGGACGGAAGGTGCCGTTTTCGTAGAGGATATCCAGCACCATCATCGCGACCGTGATATTGATGAAGCCGCGGACATTCTCCCACACAACCAGGTCTTGCATCTGCGGGGGATAGTTTTTGGCGTCCAGCATCGCTTGCTCCAAGGCAATATCATAAAAGCGAGCCTTGAGTGTCTCGTTCGGCACGGGGAGTCGCTCGGCAAAGGTATCCATCGAGCCTTTGAGCACCATAATGTTGACTTTGCCATCTTCGGTGATAAACCGACGCTCCTTCAGGCGCGCCAGCTTTTCGGCGTTGGCAGGGGCATTGTCAAGCATACCGTTCATCCACTCATACACATACTCATAGTCGGTGTAGAGGTTGTTTCGCCAGCCGCCCTCGCGCGAGCAGAAACGGGAATCCCACGCCTTTGACCGGACACAAGGATATTTGTCCGAAGAGCGGTCCATTTCACCGCATGCAGAATAGCTTGGGAACATGAAGGGCGATACATAGTCGGGGTCGCTACAGATCTTGTCAGGATCAACATAAGCGATATACTCGCCGCCATCGGTGGTTTTGATGTAATATCGCGACAGGTCTTTTTCAAACGGCAATTGACATTTCTCAGTGATTGCCCAGAAGATCATCGCGGCTTCAAACAGCTCGCGGTTGCCGCTGGGGATATACACATTGTCGTTTTTAAATGTCTCGCGGACAAGCGGGACATAGTCCCTCGCGAGGATCTGTGCGACCTCCTGCTGAACGGTCAAGGTGTGGTCGCTCTGCTCGCGCGAGAATGTGCGTGGCAGAAAATCCACATAGGTTGTAAACCTGCCGTCTTTTTGGCGCACAAGAAAGCCGTTTTCTTCGAGAACGGTGATCTTATCTTCGAGGAACACAGGGGTCACACCCAGCTCCTCCGCGATTTCAGTGGTGTTTTTCGGCTCAAAATAGACGCTGTAGGCGATGTTGAGACTCAGCTTGTCTTCAAGGTAATATTCGGGACCGCCGTTTTTACCGGGAGTACCGTGGTGTCCGAAGGTTCCGGCGATGATGGGAGACAGTCCGAGTGTACCGATTTGTCGTTTCATAGATAAACCCTCCTTTAAATCGTGCCGTGCTTTGTTCAGGTGCCATTTCACCGTGCCCTCGGGAATGCCGAGAGCGTGAGCGATGTCGGCAACCGAACGGTTTTCGTAGTAAAACCAAAAGACAATCTGCCGCCTCTTCTGTGTCAGAAACGCGATCTCGCGCCGCAGGAGTGCCATCTCTTCTTTTGTTTCGAGATGTGTATCCTCGTCGTAAAAGGGCAGAGTAATGCCGTCAATCGAAACACCCTCATGCCGCTTTTTGCGAGACACGAATTTGGCGTAGGCGTGTTCGCTGATACGCCAGATGTAACCTTCCATATTGACAATGTCATCTGCTTTGCGTAAGGATGCATAGACCTCAGCAACGATGTCGGCGCATAGATCTTCTGCTTCCGCATACGAAAAGCTTTTCTTGATGGCAAAGCCGTAGAGCTTCGGAAGATAGGCAGTTATGAAGTTGTCGGCAATTTGTTTGTCCATCTGATTTTCACCCCATGCACGGTTTCAATTATATAGTGGAGGGAAAAGAGGTAAGGTTGGAAAGAATATATCCCCAAGCAAAAATAGTTTCGCTTGGGGATATATTGTGTTATATCATATTCTTTCTACCGTCTTCACAATGGTCTCGACCATCGTTTCGATGGCGTCGTCGAGGGGCATTGTGAGACTGCAACCTGCGGCGCGGATGTGTCCGCCGCCGTCAAGGCGCTTGCAGATTGCGGACGCATCGGCATGGTTGCCTGTGCGCACGCTGATTTTAAATTCGCCGTTTGCCTTTTCACGCATTGTAACGCCGACCCACACGCCTTCAATCTGGCGCGGCATCGGGGCAAGACCTTCCATGTCGTTCTCCGCCGCACCGCTTTTGGCGATCATCTCGCAGGTGATGGGCATCACGGCAATCTTGCCGTCGCGGTAAAAACGCATACCCGACAATGCCAGTCGCTCCAGCTCCACGCGGGCGCGGGACTTGACATCAAACATCGTGCGGTTGATCATATCGTAGCGGATGCCGACTTCCATCATATGCGGCGCCATACGGTGGGTGTACGCATCGGCGTTGGAATATTTGAAGCAACCCGTATCGGTGGAAATGCCGGTGTAGATGCACTCGGCAATCGCGCTTGTCAGCGTGGTGTGCATCTCGTAGAGTACCTCGCACACCACCATCGCCGCGGCGGCATAATTCGCCTTGAGGAGCAGGTAGTCGGCGTATTCGGTGTTGGAGCCGTGGTGGTCGATGCACAGGTCAATGCGACCGCCGTAAACCTCTTTGAGTGAGCCGAGCAGCTTGTCATCTGCAACATCCACAGCGACCACAAACTGCGGTTCAAACGCCTCGTGCGTGACCTCGGCAAGGAGGTATTCGTATTTTTCGGGGATCTCATCACAGCACTCGACACGCACCCGCTTACCGGCGGCACGCAATGCGTGATACAGTGCGTAGGCACTGCCGATGGTGTCGCCGTCGGGGTATTGGTGGGTGAGGATGACGATATCCTCGGCATTTGCCAGCATCGCGGCGGTTGCCGCGGTATCGATCATACGGCTCATTCCGTATCCTCCTTATCGTCCTTGTAAGTCGGATCGTAGCCATGTCGTTCTGTGAGCCAAGGAGTTGAT
>JAZRTC010000139.1:0-5079 GCA_045651865.1 Acutalibacteraceae bacterium | reverse complement strand
AAAACCGCAGGTTTTGACGGAGGGAGTGTGCGTCCTCCCCCTTGACAATACATATATACTTTAGATAAAATGTGACGGCGTTGGCGTAAGTTCCAAATCAATCAAAAAGGATGTGCAGTCAATGGCAAGAGATCTTATTTCCATTATTGTTCCCTGCTACAACGAGCAGGAGGTCTTACCGCTTTTTTATGAAGAGACGATCAAATGGATCGACCCGATCGATGCCGATTTTGAGTTTGTGCTTGTGGATGACGGCTCAAAGGACAACACCATCCTGATCATGCGCGAGCTTGCCGCGAAGGATGCACGCGTAAAATATGTCTCCTTCTCGCGCAACTTCGGCAAGGAAGCGGGCATTTATGCAGGTCTTTGCCACGCAAAGGGCGACTACTGCGTCATTATGGATGCCGATTTGCAAGATCCGCCGTCGCTTTTGCCCGATATGTACAACGCGGTGAAAAACGAAGGCTACGATTCGGTGGCGACCTGCCGCGAAACGCGCAAAGGCGAGCCGCCCATCCGCTCATTTTTCGCGCGGATGTTCTACAAAATTATCAATAAAATCTCGGATGCTGACATCAAGGACGGCGCACGCGATTTCCGCATGATGTGCCGCCCGATGGTGGATGCCATCGTGGGCATGGGGGAATACAACCGCTTCTCCAAGGGTATTTTCGGTTGGGTCGGCTACCGCACCAAGTGGCTGCCGTATGAGAACATCGAGCGTGCCGCGGGACAGACCAAGTGGTCGTTCTGGAAGCTGTTTAAATACTCGCTTGACGGTATCATCAATTTCTCGTCCGCACCGCTGAACATTTCGTCGTGGGCGGGGTTGTTCTTCTGTGCGCTGGCGTTCGGTGTGACGATCTTCTTCTTCCTGCGTCGTCTGATCTTCGGCGATCCCGTCACAGGCTGGGCATCCACCGCGTGCCTGATCACCTTTATCGGCGGTGTACAGCTGTTCTGCGTCGGTGTGCTGGGACAGTACATTGCGCGTATCTATCTGGAAAGCAAGGGTCGCCCGAAGTTTATTGTGCGGGAGACCAACCGTAAAGAGGAGAAGGATGTATGAATGTAGTGAAAGAAAAATGGACACAGCTTTGTGAGCTGTATCACAAAGCCTGCCGTACGCTCGGGGATCAGAATAAGCCGTATTGTATCCCGAATCTGATTGCGGCATTCTTTGCATCCTTCTGTTTTGTGACGGCGCAGTTTGTCCGCAACGCACCGACAAGCTATACCGAGCGCGAATATCTGGAAGTCATCGTTGTACCGATGTTTCTGGCATTGATCGCGCTGGTCACGATGTCGCTGATCGTGCTGTGTGCGTTTGTCAAAGCGGAGCGGGTATTGCCGGTGGCACTGGTGATCGGCGTGACCAACTTCTGCTGTACATTGCAAAAGGGCGGCGACCGCAATATCTATATCGGTATGGCGGCGGCGTTGTTGTGCTATCTGGTGTGCGTGTGGATCTGCAAGCGGTTTGACCGCCCGTTTTCCCTGTTGAAAATGGGGTATCCCGCGGCGCTGTCGGTGACAGTCGGACTCTTTGTGCTGTTCACGGGATATATGTCGCTGATGGGTGTTTGCCGCTACTATTCCTTCACCTATAACACCTTTGACTTCGGTATTTTTGCGCAGATGTTCGGGTATATGAAGGAAACCGGTCTGCCGTTTACAACGGTGGAACGCGGTGAGGTGCTGTCGCACTTCGCAGTGCATTTTTCGCCGTTTTTCTATGTGCTTTACCCCGGTTATCTGCTGTTTTCCTCTCCTGCGTATCTCTGCGTGATGCAGACGCTGTTTGTGGGACTGGGTGTGTTTGCTGTGTACGGGATTGTCAAGCACCTCGGTTTCTCGCCGAAGCAGACCATTCTGGCAAGTGCGCTGTACCTGCTGTTCCCGTCAATGTCCTACGGCCTGTATCTGGATTTCCATGAGAACAAATTTCTGTCGGTCTGTGTGCTGTTTGCGGTGTATTTTATGCTCAAACGCCAATGGATCCCGTTCTACATCAGCGGTTTGCTGCTGTGCTCGGTCAAGGAGGATGCCGCGATTTATCTGATTGCGATCGGACTGTTTATGCTGTTCCATGAAAAGCTGATCAAGCACGGCACGGCTACGGTGGTGCTGGCATTTGCGTATTTCGCATTTGCCATGTGGATGATCACGGTCTGCGGCGCAGAGGATGGGATGCAGTTCGGCTACCGCTATTCCAACTTTGAGCTGGACGGTCAGGCGGGTGTCGGCAGCATTGTGAAGATCACGCTGCTGGACTTCGGCTACACGCTCTCGCAGATTTTCACGCAGGAAAAGGTCGAGTTTTTGCTCTGGATGTTCCTGCCGGTGCTGTTCACACCGTTTTTGAGCAAGAATATTTCGGTGTTGTTGCTGATGGCGCCGATGCTCCTTGTCAACCTGATGTCCAACTGGCCGTATCAGTACGATATTGATTTTCAGTACACTTACGGCTCGGCGGCGCTTGTGATTGCGTGCACACTGCTGGTGCTGAGCAAGCTCCGCAGAAGACGGCGCAATGCGCTGTTGTTGGCGGCGGTGCTGCTGTGCACCTCGTTGACGGTGCCGCGCGTGATTGCCCGCAACACAAGCTATATCGATGGCTATATGAACAACCGCGAGAAATTCCACAGCTCCATCGCGTTTATCCACAACACGATCACGGATAAAGAGGCGTATATCGGCGTTGAGGGCGATGTAATGCCTGTGATGTACGATTATTTGCAGTTGTATCTCGATCCCCGTTCGGACGAGATGGCGGCAAAGCTGGAATTTTATGTGGCAAAGAATTACGATTCCGATATCAAGGAAATGACCTCGCGCGGATTTGAGCTGTATGCCACCGACGGGTATATTGACATTTACAAAAATCCGCACTATGTGAAATAATCTTCGGAGGATGTTAACCATGGGCGATATCATTGAAGTGGATTTTCAGGGTGAGCGCGATGTGATCACGGCGACCCGTCAGCATCGGGACGGCGAAACGGTGCAGATGCCGTTTCCGATCGCCGATTACCGTGCGATGGACAGTGAGGAACTGGAAGAAGAACTTGAGGATATGCAGAACGACCTCGACGATACGGTGGATGCCATCGAGGAGTTTGAGGAGGAGTTCGGCGATCCTGCCGCGTATGAAGGCGAAGTCCTTGAGGACTATGAGCAGCTTCTCGACGAGCGCTTCGCGGTGGAATTTTATATCGCGCAGGTTATGAAATTGTTGAAATAACGGAAAAGACGCACCCGTATCGGGTGCGTCTTTTATTTTAGCAGAGGGTTACGCGCCGCATTTCGACAGTGAAATCCCGAATATAATCAAATTACGGACAAAAATATCCCTTTACAAATGAATTGTTCCGCAGTATAATAGTATTGAAAACAAGATGTTCGGTTAACCTTAAACGGAGGTGTCTTATGGCGATTCAACTGATTGCGGACAGCTGCTGTGATCTGTCCGAGTGGATGAAGGACGAAACGGGACTGAAGACCGCGCCGCTGATCGTGCGGGTGGACGGCACCGATTATGTGGATGACGGTACGGTGGATATTGCGGCAATGCTGTCGCACATGGCATCCGTGAAGGATTGCGCGACTTCGGCATGCCCGTCTCCCGAGGCGTACGCATCGCTTATGATGGAAGCGGAAGAATCAATGGTCATCACCTTGTCGTCGCATCTGAGCGGTTCGTATCAGGCGGCGTGTATGGCAAAGGATATGGTTCTTGAGGAGCATCCCGAGAAAAAGATCCATGTGTTTGATTCCGAGAGTGCCGCCGCGGGCGAGACCCGCATTGCACTGCTGTTGCATGAGATGATCAAGGAAGGTTCACCGTTTGAGAACATCGTGGAACGCGCGGAATCGTTTATCGCCACGATGCGCACGCTGTTTGTGGTGGAGGATCTGTCGAATTTTATCAAAAACGGCCGCATCAAAAAGGTGGCGGGGATGATGGCATCAGCGCTCAACCTCGTGCCGCTGATGAGCGACAACGATCACGGTGAGGTCACGGCGCTTAAAAAGCTCCGCGGCGCGCAAAAGGCACTCGCGGCACTTGTGGAGGAGGTCGCCGCACAGACAGCCGATCGCGCGAAACAGTCGCTCACCTTGGTGCTTACCCATGTGGAAAACGAGGCGCGCGCGTTGTCGCTCAAGGAACAACTGCTCGATCAATGTCCCGCACTGCGTCGCATTGAGATTGTCAAAGCAAATGCCCTCTCGGCGATGTATGCCGCCAAAAACGGTGTCGTCGTTGCGTTTTAACATAACAGAGAAAAGGTCTGCGAAAAGCAACGCTTTCGCAGACCTTTTTTGTGTCAATCAACCTTCTTTGTAATCCTGTACGGTGCCGCTTGCTGACGGTGCGTGTTCCAGATAGGTCAGTAACTCGTCGGCGTCCTCACTGACGCAGAACAGCGACAGGCAGGTGGCTTTGAGAAAGCCTTTGTCAATCGCTTCTTGGAGAAATGCCAGAAGCGTATTGTAATAGCCGTCGACATTAAAGATGGCGATGGGTTTTTCGTGGCGGCACAGCTGACGCAGGGTGAGGATCTCCAGAAATTCCTCAAAGGTGCCGATGCCGCCCGGCGTGATGATAAAGGCATCTGCCTTTTCTTCCATAATGAGCTTGCGCTCGCGCATGGTGTCGGTGCGGATGTAGTCGTCGCAGGCGGTGAACAGCGTTTCTGCCGCGTCATGTTCAAAAAAGCGTGGCACGACCCCGATGATGTGACCGCTCTGTGCCTGCACACCGCGTGCGACCGCGCCCATCAGTCCCAGCGCACCTGCGCCGAATACAAGGGTGTGACCGCGCTGGGCGAGCGCGTGGCCGAGCGCTTCGCCGCGTTCAATAAAGACAGGGGCAATGGACGGCGATGCCGCCCCGTAAACGCAGATGTTCATAGTGTGGAGTCTCCATTCGTTTTTTCTCAGTATAACACGGCAGGTTGAAAAACGCAAATAAAAATACCCCGACCGATTCGGTCGGGGTATTTCGCTTGCCATGGGGATCGGGAAAATTGCTGTCCGATCTTGAAAGAACGAGTCTGTCAAAACGGAGTGGGG
>JAZRTC010000138.1:0-3000 GCA_045651865.1 Acutalibacteraceae bacterium | reverse complement strand
AGTAT
This sequence comes from Acutalibacteraceae bacterium, assembly GCA_045651865.1. Lineage (GTDB taxonomy): Bacteria > Bacillota > Clostridia > Oscillospirales > Acutalibacteraceae > RGIG1959. The sequence goes on along the minus strand of JAZRTC010000138.1, from coordinate 2,995 downwards.
GGGGTGCGAAAGCTAACCCATACAACGTACGCAATCTTGCGTATTTGGCTTCAGAAGAAAACGACCAAAATTTCATATGAAGAGCCGGATATGTAGGATGCGTCACGTAGTGTATTCTGCGTGGCGTGTCTTCTGTTCGTGTTTTTCATAGGGCGCTTGGTCGTGCCTCTTCTGAAACATGGATTTTGAAAGGCACGCCACTCTTCTTTTCTGCGCCAGTGTGGTAGTGTCTAACAACAGGTGCGGAAAAGGAGAAAATAATGAATTGGGAAGCATTTGGTTATATTGCAGTAAGTGTCTTAGTAAGTGGTTTTATTTCGTTCTGTATAGCGAAGTTTGTTCGTGCTGAGGCAAAGTTAAAGATAATAGTGAAACCAGAATCGAAGAAAGAGACAGTGGCTTTGATGCTGAAATTTTGGCCAAAGAGAGAAGGTGTTCCAGTTAATAAGATAAAAATATTTAGATTGACGATAAAGACTGGATTTGTTTGTGGAGTGACGTTCCATGATCTCTATAAAGGGAAGAAGCCGTCACTGCATTTTGATGGTATGGAGATTAAGGACATACAAACGTTAAATAATAATGGTTCTCGATTTCATATACCATTAGGAAAACAAAAAAACACTTTGATATTAAATTTAAATTGGATTCGTAAAAATACAAAGGCTGAATTCTTGATTTTTGCTGTGAAACAAGAAGATTATAAAAGGGATGGGAATGGTGTAAGATTTAATATGGGATTACTTCGAGGGATTAACATAAAGACAGAGGGCGTGATAGCGAATAAGTTACCAGAGGATGGAATGATAGACGGATAAAGATCGTGAATGGGGACGGGAGTTTAAGATAATCCCTATGGATGTTACCGAGAAAAAGAGCAAAAGAAAGGTGTATAAGTGAAAGCGATTATAATGCTATTGGCAGGTGTTGGCATGGCCTTGAATTCCGCTATTGCCGCACCTTCAGTTTCGGACATAAGCGCAAGGCAGCGATATCCGTGGAATGGGCTTGTGGATTTAAAGTTCACCATCACGGGAGAAAGCGGCATGAAGTACGACGTTTCCTTCACGGCGAAAGACATGGAGGGAAACACCAATGTTGCGATGAAAACGATTCGCAAGTCTGATGGTACAACTGCCGCCGCAAAGGAGTCGCTTCTGCCTGGCTCATATAGTTGGATTTGGGATGCGGCGGCAGATTTGCCGGATGGCTTCAAGTGTGGGCAGATGTCGATAATGGTGGACATAAGTGAGTTTTCTTATACGGTCAAATTCAATGCCAATGGCGGTACGGGGTCTATGGCGAATCAGTCATTTACATACGGTTCGGCAAAAGCGTTGACGGCCAATGCGTTTACTCGTACGGGCTATACATTTCAAGGCTGGGCAACGAGTGCAAGTGGTGGTAAGGTATATTCCAATAAACAGTCGGTATCTAATCTTGCAACGACCAGTGGTGCAGTAGTGAATCTGTATGCGGTGTGGGAGCACAACAAGGTACAACTTTGGGCAGGCGGTCCATATTGGGCAACTGTGAATGTTGGGGCAGAAAAACCAGAAGATTGTGGCTATTATTTCTGGTGGGGTGATACTGTCGGATATAAATATAAGAACGATAAGTGGGTCGCTACTGATGAATCGTCATCAAATTACTCGTTTAAGGGTAGCAATATACCGATTTATAATAAAGATATATCGACATTACGAAAAGAAGGTTGGATTACATCGAATAATGTTCTTGCTCCGAAACATGATGCAGCGCATGTGAAATGGGGCGGAAATTGGCGAATGCCTACGGAACAAGAGTTTGAAGACCTTATAAGTAAATGCGATTGGACGCGAATATGGTTAGATGAAAATCACCATAGAAGCTATTATGTTGTTCGTGGAAGAGGTGCTTATGCTTCCAACAGTATCATTCTTCCATTCGGTGGTTTTGGTAGGGATAATTACAGATCAGTGTTTGAGATGACTGGTCATTATTGGTCTTCTACTATAGATCCAGACAGAGCTGATTTCGCGATGGAATTGGAGGCTACATATCGTCGCGTGATAAGAGGGGATGTATATTTTGGGTATCCTATACGCCCTGTTCAGAGTCCAACCAAATAGCGAACGAATGTGAGCGCATTCAATTCTTTAATTCTTCACTTCTTTTATCGAGGTTAAAAATGAAAATTAAGAAAATAGTAGTTGGAATGATTGTAGCGATGGCCACTTTCGTTGGGCAAGCAGAAAGTTCGGCACCGTTCCGCCTTTCGCTAAAATCTGACGGTGTTCGCACATCGCTTGGTGATGAGACGCTTACCTATTCCTCGCAGTGGAATGGTGGCGAAGGGGCGACGGTGACGATAGCGCAGGATGGTGCGGTGGTTGCTGATAGCTTGTCGGGCGAAGGTACACGCTCTTGGAGTGTGACGCGCAACGGTACGTATGTGCTTACGCATACGACATATACGAATGGCATTGCAGGCAAGGTTAAGACGGCGACATTTGTGGTGACGGGTAAGGATGTGGCGTTCGCGGCGGATGATGTGACGGTTGCTGGCTTTGCGTGTAAGTATGATGGCGCGGCACATGGCGTTGGCGTGATGGTGAAAGATGGGATTGAGGATGTGTCGCTTAAATACGCATACGGCTCATTGGGGACGATGAGCCCTACCAGCGGGTGGTCGAATGAGTTGCCGACGATTACGGATGTCGGGTCGATGACGGTGTGGTGTGAGATTGCGGCTCCTGGATACATTACGCAGACGAATTCGGCGACAGTTGTTATTTCGCCGCGCGAAGTGACGCTTACGAGTGGAAGCGCGAATAAGGTTTACGATGGAACAGCGCTCATCAACAATAATGTGACGGTTGATGGTGATGGCTTTGTTGGCGGCGAAGGTGCATCATACAATGTGACTGGTTCGCAGACGAATGTCGGTGAGAGCGAGAATGCATTTACTTATGCGCTCAATGACGGTACAAACGCAGGGAACTACACTATCACC
>JAZRTC010000137.1:0-32844 GCA_045651865.1 Acutalibacteraceae bacterium | reverse complement strand
CTTGCCCTCCGACTTGTATGGTGCCGATCATTGCGTACAATTACGGCGCGAAAAACCCCGACCGTATTATGAAAACCATCCGCCTGAGCATCATCAGTGCTGTGGGGATGATGCTGGTCGGTTTGTTGCTGTTCCAGCTGTTCCCCCAGCTTCTTCTTATGCCGTTCAAGCTGTCTGAGATCACCTTTGACATTGCGATTACGGCACTTCGTACCATCAGCCTGAGTTTCCTGTTTGCAGGCTTCTGCATCATCGTGACCTCGGTGTTTCAGGCACTGTCACACGGTCTTCTCAGCCTGACCGTCTCGGTCGGCCGTCAGCTTGTCGTGCTGATCCCGACGGCCTATCTGCTGTCGCTTTCGGGTGATATTCACGCGGTATGGTGGGCGTTCCCCATTGCGGAAATCATGTCGTTGACACTAAGCACTGTCTTCTTTATCCATCTGTACAAAAAAGAGATCAAGCCGATGACACACAGGAGTGTATAATATGAGACACATCTTAAATGAAAAGCGCAAGCAAGGTCTTGAATACCTGCGCTCCATCGGAAAATGGCTCACGGTCGCGCTGATCACAGGCGCGATCGGCGGCCCGCTCGGCACGCTGTTTCATAAAAGCGTCGAATTTTCGAACCTCATCTTTGATGCCAACAGTTGGCTGATCTGGCTTCTGCCCGTCGGCGGCATTGTCATTGTGTGGCTGTATGCCGCCACCGATATGCTCAAATCCGCCGGCACGGACGAGGTCATCGGCTCGGTGCGCACCGGTCAGCACATCCGTCTTGTGATGGCACCGCTGATCTTTGTCAGCACCGTGCTGACGCATCTGCTGGGCGGCTCGGCAGGCCGTGAAGGTGCGGCACTGCAGCTGGGCGGCAGTATCGGCGTCAAGGTCGGCAAGCTGCTTCGTCTCAACGACCGCGATATGCACATCATCACGCTGTGCGGTATGAGCGCACTGTTTTCGGCGCTGTTCTGCACCCCGCTGACCGCGGTCTTTTTTGCCATCGAAGTCATCAGCGTCGGCGTGATGTATTACGCGGCACTTCTCCCCTGCACCATCGCTTCTCTGCTCAGCTACGCGATTGCGTTGTTGCTGGGCGCACACCCGATGCACTTCACCGTTGACATTCCCGCCGTATCGTGGGATGTTCTGTGGCGCGTGGCAATCCTTGCTGTGCTGTGCGCAGGCATCAGTATTGTCTTTTGTCTGGCGATGCGTGAGAGCCACCGCCTGTTCAAAAAAGGGTTTGCAAACCCGTATATCCGCATTGTCGTCGGCGGTTGCAGTATTATCCTGCTGACCTGGCTTTGTGGCTCCAACAACTACAACGGCTCGGGAACGGCATTTGTGTTCAGCGCCGTCAACGACGGCACTGCCATCCCTGCCGCGTTCCTGTGGAAGATGCTGTTCACAGCCATCACCATCGGATGCGGCTTCAAAGGCGGCGAGATCGTGCCGACGCTGTTCATCGGCTCGACCTTCGGTTGTGTGGCAGGCAGTCTGATCGGAATGGATCCGCGCGTTGCCGCGGCAATCGGTATGATCGCGGTGTTCTGCGCTGTGGTCAACTGCCCCGTCGCCTCGATCATTTTAAGCATCGAGCTGTTCGGCTCGGAAGGCTTACTGCTGTTTGCGCCTGCCTGCGTCATCAGCTACATCCTCTCGGGCAATTACGGACTGTACCACGAACAGCATATTATGTATTCCAAGCTTCGCGCGGAATACATCAACCGCCCTGTAAAATAAGCAAAAAGCACCTGCAGAGCAGGTGCTTTTTGCTTATTTATGAAGTCATATCCAATCCCATTTCGTGTCCATAATAAGCGGAGCTTCCATCCTGCGCGTTTTTTCGTACGCAGTCGCGTGAAACGCGACGGAATCCCCCAGCCAAATGCTTCGCATTTGCCAGCCCCCTTTAGGCAAGGGAGCCAAGACGCACACCGCAAGATTGTACTGTATTCAATGTAGGTTGCCACAAACCGGATGTTATCGATACTCTTCGCCCTTCAAGGTCATGCGAAGTTCCTCGGTATCGTTGAATGAAACACATTCGTTGTCTCTTGCGAAAATCAGGTGATCGATCAGCTGAATATGGACACCCTGCAAGGATTTTGCCAGCGCGGTTGTGGTGGTGATATCCACCTGCGACGGCAACGCGATGCCCGATGGATGATTGTGTGCCAGCACCATTTTGCAGGCGTTATCCGCCAGTGCCAACTGAAGAATGCGACGCATATTGACATCCGATCCGAGAGGTGTACCCGACGAGATCTGATGGACACCGACCACGCGGGACAGCACATCCATACACACAATCCACACCTGCTCCACAGCCAGGCGATCAAAACGCGGGCCGAGAAACTTCACAAAATCCGCCGTTGTACGAAGCGGGATTCCGAGCGGCATTGCCTCCTCTGCACAGTAGCGATGAAGATCGCCCACCAGATTGAGCAAGGTGGCAACATGCGGCGTAACACCTTTGATGGAGCACAGCACCTCGCGATCAGCAGACAGCACGGCATTGACACTGCCAAAGGTATTCAGAAGCTCGTGCGCAAGCGGATTGGTGTCGCGCTGAGGCACGCCGTAATAAAGCAGGATCTCCATCAACTCGTGCGGCTCAAAATCGCGAAAGCCCTTGGAAAGATAGCGATTTTTCATCCGCTCGCGATGTCCCGCGTGCAGGTTAGGCTTCTTCTCCTTATTTTCGGACAATATCGGTCACCTCACATCAAAGTTACGGACTGCCGCTTTTGAAGTGGCAGTCCTTTTTTACACAGCGTTGTTTCAGTTTCAGTATACACACATTACAGGTCGAAGTCAATACCGGACAAAAATCTATCACCAATGTATTGACACATTCTTATAGAATATGATATTATAATTGTGTAGAGAATGTGTGCGGTTTTGAGAAGATTTCTGTTTATTTTCAATAGTTGTTTTTATAGGATACGCAAAAGAAAGGATCTGGTTCCGATGGCACAGCAACGCATATACTGATTTTATACTCTACCCCATTTTATCATCAGGAGGGATTATGTATGAAAACTTTGAAAAGAATGTTACCCTTTGTTTTGTCCCTCGCTTTATGCTTATTGTTATTTGTATCCTGTCAACCGAGCAAACCCGAGCCGCAGAGCGGCAACGACACCACCACAACCACCGAAGCGGCAACGACCACAACGGAAACGACAACTACCACGACCGAACCTGCTCCGATCATTGCCGTCAACCGTGATCTGCTTTCGGAGATCAGTATGCCTTTTGCGCTGGCAAGAGAAAAACACGGTGAAGTGACGGCACTGTATGGCTACAACGGTCCGGTTGCTGTGCTGGCGGACGGTAGCGGACGATATGTTTTTAAAGACGGGTTTGGCGCTTTTGAGTGCGGATACTTCAAACCGCAAAAAGACGAAAGCGGCAAATGGCTGATTGACCCGATTCCTCAACCAAAGCCCGACGCCATCATCAAAGCTATGACCGGTATGAAAACATCCGTTATCTTCCTCGGGTTGACGGAAAGTGTCACCGGTGAACAGTTAGCAGCTATGTACGGTGTGGAGTTCAACGGCACGACACCTGCCGAAATGCAAATGGACGGGCATAATCTTTGCAGCTTTATCATTGAAGATTTGTCGGTCTCCATCAGAACCGAATCGGATTTTATTATCACCCCCGATTCGACTGTGCATTGGATCGCTAAAAACACCACTCCCGCACTGGATGCTTCCGTAGTTAAACTAAACCCTCGTATGATTTCCGATCTTGGCAAAACCTATGCCGAAATCGAAGCACAATACGGCAAGCCGTTAGGCGCTGCCAATACCGATGAAATTGCTTTCCTTTTCCAAACTCCGTTTTCATTTTGTCAGTATATTTTCAATCTGACAGACACCGGAACCGAAGAAATCCGACAAGCTCCAAAAGATGCATCTGAACATTATATTCTGGCTGAAACTTTGCCGCGTCCTGCGGATGACAGAATTTGTATCGCGATTCGTGAGATTATTCACGCCTCTGATTTGTTTATCTATCAGCCCAAAGAGATCTCTCCGGAACAACTTGCCCAAGACATAGGGGCAGAATTGACTTATCTGAGTCATAATCAGAATCCTGTCGGCTACGATAAGGTGTTGATTCGCATTGACAACTATGAGATTTTGATTATGTGTACAGAGCGTAATACAATTTCTCCGAGTTCAACGGTCGAATATATCAAACTTATAGAATATTGATAAAATCATGTCGGCAGTCAAGCGATTACGCTTGACTGCCGTTTTTTGCATATTCCGATGTGCCGATATCGGATGTTCCCACTCTACGGCGTTACAGTAAGATTATCAAAATTCCTATTTGAAAAGCACGGAGAAGTATGATATAATAAAACTAGTTATAAGATTTTTTGTAAAAAAGGACTCGTTTTATGAAACAGATCACCGTCAAATCCAATGATGCGGGACAGCGACTGGATAAATTCCTGACCAAGACCTTTCGCCTTCTCCCCGCCTCCTTGATGTATAAAGCCATCCGCAAAAAGGATATCAAACGCAACGGCAAGCGCATCGGTGCCGAAGATAAACTCGAAGCAGGCGATGTGCTGAGCATCTATCTGCCCGACGATGTGCTGGTGCAATCGGCACCCGTATATGAATTTATGCACGCGTCCAAAACGCTGTCGATCGTGTACGAAGACGAGCATATGATGCTGCTGAACAAGCCCGTCGGGTTGATTGTACATCCCGACGACAGCGAATACACCGACACGCTGATTTTCCGCGTACAGCGCTATCTGTACGAAAAAGGCGAATACGATCCTGAAGCGGAAAACAGCTTTGCACCCGCTCTGGTCAACCGCATTGACCGCAACACCTGCGGCATCGTGATCGCGGCGAAAACGGCGGTGGCACTGCGTATTCTCAACGACAAACTCAAGCATCGTGAGCTGGAAAAGCATTATCTGTGTCTGGTTTACGGTAAGATGCCCAAGGCTACCGATCTGCTGGAAGGGTATCTGGATAAAAACGAATCGCAAAACCGCGTGTATATCTCGCAAAAAGAAGGCGAAGGCCGCAAGATCGCCACGCGCTACACGGTGCTTGGCGAAAAGAACGGCGTATCACTGCTGGATATTGACCTGCTGACGGGACGCACCCATCAGATCCGCGCGCATCTGGCGTCCATCGGACATCCGCTGGTCGGTGACGGCAAATACGGCAAAAACGAGCAGAACAAGCGCTACGGCATCACCAAGCAGGCGCTGTGCTCCTATCGCCTGATCTTCCGCTTCACCACCGATGCGGGAGAACTTTCGTACCTGCAGGATCGGGAATTTACGCTTAGCGGCGTATGGTTCGCCGATGCCTTTTATAAGGGCGAGATCCGCCCGAAATCATAAAATGACCGACAGGAGGATATGTATGAAACAGGCCTATCATGTGTCGCTGAAAAAAATCATTGAGGACTGCAATTTAGAGATCCTGTTCGCCCCGCGCGACACCGAGGAAATCCTTGTGCACACAATGGATATCAACCGCCCCGGTATGGCATTCGGCGGATTTTTTGAGTTTTTTGATCCCGACCGTTTGCAGTTCATCGGCAAAGGTGAGCAAAGCTATCTGTACAGTCTGTCGCAGGAGGTGCGCGTAAAACGCCTGCGTGATTTCGTGTCCTACGCACCCGTGGCGATCATCGTTGCGCGCAATCTGGATATCCCCGAGCTGAAAGATCTTTGTGAGGAATATGAAGTACCGCTGCTCCGCTCAACACAAGGTACTTCGGAACTGATGGCGGCGATCATCGCGTTTTTGAATGTGCAACTCGCGCCGCGCATCACCCGCCACGGCGTGTTCGTCGAAGTATACGGCGAAGGCGTTTTGCTCACGGGTGACAGCGGTGTCGGTAAGAGTGAGACGGCGGTGGAACTTCTCAAGCGCGGTCACCGCCTTATTGCGGATGACGCGGTGGAAATCCGCCGTGTGTCGGCAAAGACACTCGTCGGCTCTGCCCCTGAAAACATCCGCCACTTTATTGAGCTTCGCGGTATCGGCATTGTCAATGTGCGCCGCATCTTCGGTATGGGTGCTGTTAAGCTGACCGAAAAAATTGATATGGTCATCGAAATGGAGCCGTGGGATTCCTCCAAGGCATATGACCGTATGGGTCTTGAAAACGACTACATCGACATCCTCGGCAACAATGTGCCGCGCGTGACCATCCCTGTCAAGCCCGGCCGTAACCTTGCCATCGTCATTGAAATCGCGGCGATGAACAACCGTCAGAAGAAGATGGGTTACAACGCCGCGCAGGAACTGTTACACAAGCTCGGTATGGGCGATGCCGCTCCTGCGGATGCTGCCCTGCAAGCCGACTGGAATAAATTTTAAAGGAGGATCTTCACTATGCCGCGTCTTGGAATTGACCTTGGAGGAACCTGCATCAAATTCGGTGTTATCAACGACGATTACGAAATCCTCGCCTCCACCTCCTGCTGCACCTGTGCCGACAGCCGCAATGCGACCGAGATTATGGACAATATGGCAAGTATCGCGAAAGAGCTTGTCGCTTCGGCCGGGTTGACGATGAACGACATCGAGCGCGCGGGTATTGGCTCGCCCGGTACCTGTAACACCAAAACCGGCATTGTGGAATATGCCTGCAACCTCAATTTTGAAAACCTGCCGCTTCAGGCAGAAATGGAAGCACGACTCAGTTGCCCTGTGACCATCGACAACGATGCCAACACCGCCGCCTACGGCGAATACATCGCAGGTGCCGCCAAGGACAGCAACAGCTTTATCCTGATCACCATTGGCACGGGCATCGGTTCGGGCATCGTGTTTGACGGCAAGATCTACACGGGTTGCAACTATGCGGGTGCGGAGCTCGGCCACATCGTCATTCAGAAGGACGGCATCCTGTGCGGATGCGGTCGTCGCGGTTGCTTTGAACAATACTGCTCGGCAACGGCGCTCATCCGTCAGACCCGCGAGGCAATGCAAAAACGCCCTGACAGTATTCTGTGGCGATTTGCTCCGACCCTTGAAGAAGTGGACGGCAAGACCGCCTTTGATGCGATGAAAGCAGGCGACCTTGTCGCCGGTGAGCTGATCGCCAACTATCTGCGCTATATGACCTGCGGACTGACCAATATCATCAACATCTTCCAGCCCGAGCTGATGTGCATCGGCGGCGGTGTTTCCAAAGAAGCCGAAACCCTGATCTCGCCCTTGCGTCTGTATGTCGCCGAGGAACGATACAGTAAATACAGCTTGCATCAGACACGGCTGGAAGCCGCCGCGCTGGGCAACAAAGCGGGCATTATCGGTGCGGCATTCCTTGACCGCGCACACGATTTATAATCCCACTCACATTTAGGAGATAGAGTATGTCTACATTTGCGTCCTACGCCAACGGCCTGTCCGTTGATGTTTATGAGCATGCGCCGATGAAGGAGTACACGACCTTCCGCATCGGCGGTGAAGCCGATGTGCTGTTTCAGGTACACGACAGCGCTTCTTTTGCCGCGCTTCTTTCCCGTCTGCGTGCCGATGCTATTCCGTGTCAGCTGATCGGCGCAGGTTCTAACCTGCTTGTTGCCGATGAGGGGTTGCGCGGTGCCGTTATCCGTTTTGACCCGCACAAAGCCGTGATTGAGCAACCCGACGAAACCACGCTCCGCTGTGATGCGGGTGTGATGCTCGCGCGTCTCTCGCGCGTGGCACAACAACGCGGACTGACAGGACTGGAGTTTGCGTGCGGCATCCCCGGCAGTGTCGGCGGTGCGGTATATATGAACGCGGGCGCTTACGGCGGCGAAATGGTGCAGATTCTTCAAAGCGCCGATGTTCTGCTGCCGAGCGGCGAATGCGTCACCATGACCGCTGACGATCTGAAGCTCTCCTACCGTCACAGCGCCCTGATGGAAAACGGCGGTATTGTGCTGTCGGCAACGGTTGCGCTTGAAAGCGGCGATAAAGAGATGATCCGCAATACAATGGCGGAGCTGTTGACCGCCCGCCGCGAAAAGCAACCGCTGGAATACCCGAGTGCGGGCAGTTTCTTTAAACGCCCGACGGGCTATTTTGCAGGTAAGCTGATCGACGATTGCGGTCTGCGCGGCTATCGCGTAGGCGATGCACAGGTCAGCGAAAAGCACGCAGGCTTTGTGGTCAACCGCGGTGACGCCACCTGCGAGCAGGTAAAACAACTCGAAAAAGATGTCCGCACCCGCGTGTATGAGACCTTCGGCGTTACGATGTCCCCCGAGGTGCGTTTGCTCGGAACAAACTGGTTTGAATAAGGAGACAAGGGTATGTCCTTTTGTGCCGATATCAAAAAAGAAATATCCGCTTCCCCCCTGCCTCACGCGTGCTGTCGCCGCGCATTTGCCTACGGGCTGTTGCAATGCGCACACGCCTTTTCGCTGGATGAGATTTCGGTGATCACAGAGCATCGCGCGGTCGCCGCGGCGTATGCTGCCGTACTGACGGCGCTGTTTGAGGATGTCAGTTTTTATGAACAGACGATCCCGCGCAAAAACGGCGTGTACTACACCGTATATGTCGCCGATGAAGACGACCGCCGCACGATTCTGGATGCGTTCGGTCACTCAGGCGAGGAATTTTCACTGCGGCTCAACCGCGCCAATATCGACTGCAACGCCTGCGCCGCCGCGTATATGCGCGGTGCCTTTCTGGCATGCGGTGCGGTAACAGATCCTGAGTCGGATTATCATCTGGAATATTCCGTTCCGTTTTACAAGCTCAGCATTGATCTGCTGACCCTGATTGAAGAAGCGGAAGTACCCATCAAGCACATCGTACGCAAAGGATGTCATGTGCTGTATTTAAAAGTCGGCGAGCAGATTGCCGACTATCTTGCGCTCATCGGCGCACAGAAAGCGGCACTCACCTTCCACGAGACGCTGATCATGAAAGAAATCCGCAACTCGGTCAACCGCCGCACCAACTGTGAAAGCGCCAATATGGAAAAGACGGCAACTGCGGCGGCTCAGCAACTCAATGCCGTGCGGCATATCGCTGAAAACGGCGGACTTGCCCAGCTTCCGCCCGAATTGGAGGAGCTTGCGCAAATACGGCTGGAGCATCCCGAATACTCGCTGCGCGAGCTTGCCGAGGCATTTGACCCGCCGCTGAGCCGGTCGGGTGTCAATCACCGCCTGCGCCGGATCACGGAGTTTGCGGCTACTGTATAAAAAAAGGAGGTGCCGTTTGTGGCATTTGTTCATCTTCATGTGCACAGTGAATACAGCCTGCTTGACGGCGCCTGCCGTATTGAAAAACTGATTGAACGCACCAAAGCACTCGGGCAGACCGCCGTTGCCATCACCGACCACGGCGTGATGTACGGTGCGGTGGAATTTTATAAAGCCGCCAAAAAGGCGGGCATTCAGCCGATCATCGGCTGTGAGGTTTATGTCGCTGCGCGCAGACGCACCGACAAACAGCACGGCATCGACAACGAGCACGCACACCTTGTGTTGCTGTGCGAAAACGAAACAGGTTATCAGAACCTCATTGCAATGGTATCCGCCGCCTTCACGGAAGGCTTCTACGGCAAGCCGCGCATTGACCACGAGCTTTTGCAAAAGCATCACGAAGGTCTGATTGCGCTGTCTGCCTGTCTTGCGGGCGAAATTCCGCGTGCATTGCTTCGCGGGGATTACCACACCGCCAGACAGACTGCCGCAGAATATGCCGCGTTGTTCGGTAAGGATCATTTTTACATTGAGTTGCAGGATCACGGGCTTGAGGAGCAAAAGCGTATCAACCCGCAGTTGTTGAAGCTTGCCAACGAGTTGTCGTTGCCGCTTGTATGCACCAACGACGCCCATTACCCTGCCCGCGAAGATGCTGAACTTCAGCGCGTGTTGCTGTGCATCCAGACGGCGACCACACTGGATGCGCCGTCGCAGATGGCGTTTCCGAACGATGAATTTTACCTGAAATCCGAAGAAGAAATGCGCGCACTGTTCCCGCAGATCTCCTCGGCGTTTGACAACACCGCGCTGATTGCACAGCGGTGTCAGTTTGACTTCACTTTCGGGCAGACGAAGCTCCCCGCGTTTGAAGCGCCAAACGGCGATTCGGTCGCGTATTTCCGCGCGCTGTGCGAAGAAGGACTCTGCCGCAAATACGGCACACCGACCAAAGAAGCCGTCGAGCGCCTGCAATACGAAATGGATATGATTGAGCGGATGGGCTATGTCAACTACTATCTCATCGTGCGCGATTATGTCGTCTATGCCAAAACGCACGACATCCCCGTCGGTCCCGGGCGTGGCTCGGGTGCGGGTAGTCTGTGTGCCTACTGTATGGATATTACGGGCATTGACCCATTGAAATACGACCTGCTGTTTGAGCGGTTTTTGAACCCCGAGCGCGTGAGCATGCCCGACTTCGATATCGACTTCTGCAACGAAAAGCGCTCGCAGGTCATTGACTATGTCATTTCCAAATACGGTGCCGATCATGTGGCGCAGATCGTCACTTTCGGTACGATGGCGGCAAAAGCCGCCGTACGCGATGTGGCAAGGGTGCTGTCCCTTCCCTATGCAGTCGGCGATCAGGTCGCCAAAAAAATCCCCCGTGCACTGGATATGACCTTGACCCGCGCACTGGAGGAGTCAAAAGATCTCAAAGAGTTGTACGACAGCGACCCGCAAGTCAAACGGCTCATCGACATCGCCAAAAAGCTGGAAGGAATGCCGCGCCACGCTTCTACCCACGCGGCAGGTGTTGTCATCACCGCCAAACCCGTGCATGAGTATGTGCCGTTGTGCGTCAACAGCGATGCGGCGGCAACCCAGTTCACGATGACGATTCTCGAAGAACTGGGACTTCTCAAAATGGATTTTCTGGGACTTCGCAACCTGACGGTGATCGACAATACGGTACAGATGATCCGCAAAACCGATCCGTCCTTTTCCATTGACAGCATTCCGACCGATCACAAAGCGGTGTACAAGCTGTTTTCGTCAGGCAACACCGTCGGTGTGTTCCAGTTTGAATCGGCGGGTATGAAGCGCGTGCTGGCAAACCTGAAGCCTGAACATTTTGAAGATCTCATCGCGGTGATCTCGCTGTATCGCCCCGGCCCGATGGCATCCATCCCGCGCTATATCCACAACCGTCATCACCCCGGCGATGTGCGCTATGCACACCCGCTTTTGGAACCGATCCTGAAAGTGACCTACGGTTGTATTGTCTATCAGGAGCAGGTTATGCAGATTTTGCAGGCGCTTGCCGGCTATTCGCTCGGTCGCGCCGATGTGGTGCGCCGTGCAATGTCCAAGAAAAAGCATGATGTGATGGCCCGCGAACGCGATGTGTTCATCAACGGACTGCTCCGCGAGGACGGCACGGTCGAGGTCGAAGGCTGTGTGCGCCGCGGTGTACCGAAAGCGACAGCGGAACGCATTTTTGAAGAGATGGCATCGTTTGCCTCCTATGCGTTCAACAAATCCCACGCCGCCGCCTATGCGCTGGTGGCGTATCAGACCGCCTATTTAAAAGCGCTCTATCCCAGAGAATATTTGTGTGCGCTGATCTCCTCGGTAGACGATGCCGACAAGATCGCCGAGTACATCCGCGAGGCAAACGCACGCGGCATTGCCCTGTTGCCGCCGTCCGTCAACCACAGTTACAGTGCCTTTATCCCTGAAGGGAACGGCATCCGTTTTGGCTTACTTGCTGTCAAAAATGTCGGCAGACCGACCATTGAAGCCATTGTTGCCGAACGCGAACGAAACGGCAGTTTCCGTTCGTTTACCGACTTCCTGTCGCGCATGGCGCCCAAGCGCGAATGTAACCGCCGCGCCGTGGAAAGCCTCATTCAATGCGGCGCCCTCGATGGACTGGGTGCCAACCGCCACCAGATGCTGGACAACCTTCCTCTTCTGCTGGAACGGCTGGATTCGGCAGGCAGGCGACAACTGGAAGGACAGCTTGGTTTGTTTGATGACCCGTCGTTGTTTGAAAACGACACACCCGACGAAGATCTCCCGCCGCTCAGCGAACTTCCGACCTCGGAGCTTCTCGCGATGGAAAAGGCGGTGACGGGGCTGTATCTGTCGGGACACCCGCTCAAAGAATACGAGCCGTATCTCGATCATCTGCGTGTCACCCCTCTTGCGGAGCTGTGTGAGCGCGCGGAAGAACACGCCGACAAAGCCGATGGTGAAGCGGTGCGCATATTTGGTTCACTGTCGAACATCCGCACCAAGGCGACCAAAAGCGGTGCGCCGATGGCCTATGCGGTGCTGGAGGATCTGACAGGCACTATCGAGCTTGTACTGTTCCCAAAAACGCTCGCCGCGATCACCTCCTCGCTCAGCGAAGGACAGGTCACGGTTGTCAGCGGTCGCTTAAGCCTGCGCGAAGATCAGCCGCCCTCGGTCATTGTAGACCGTGTAACGGCGATCCACTCCACCGACGACCTGCCAAAGCCGCGTGCACGCTCGGCAAAGTACGGTCTGTACCTGCGCCTGATGAACGAGCAGGACCCGGCATGGGAAGCTGTCAAGAGCATCCTTTCCCGCTCCAAAGGCGACCGTCCCGTGTATATCCGTTTTGCGGACAGCGGAAAACTTGTGAAAGCGGCAGGGCTGTCCGTTAATGCGGACAAAGTCCTGCTCACGCGATTGCACAAGCAGCTTTCCGACGCAAATGTGGCACTTGTGGAGTGATTTTCTTCAAAAAGTCGGAATATTTCCGCCAAAAACACAAATAACACTTGCTTTTTCAAAAAAGGTCTAGTATAATAGTTGGGACTTTGAATTTTATTCTGTTTTGTACAGAGCACCATAAAAGGAGTTGTATTGTAAATGTCTGTCAAACGCATTGCTGTTTTAACCAGCGGCGGTGACGCGCCCGGCATGAACGCTGCCATTCGTGCGGTTGCCCGCACCGCTCTCAACCGCGGCATTGAAGTTTACGGTGTCTACCGTGGCTATAACGGCCTCATTCATGACGATATGTTTGAAATGAATCTGCGCAGTGTGTCGGATATCATCCACCGCGGCGGCACGATGCTGTATACCGCTCGCAGCCCTGAGTTCCGCACAGAAGAGGGTATGCAGAAAGCGATCGAGAACTGCCGTAAGCGCGGCATCGAAGGTGTTGTCGTCATCGGCGGCGACGGCTCGTTCCGCGGCGCACAGGATCTCACCCGCAGAGGTATGCCCACCATCGGCATCCCCGGCACCATTGACAACGACATTTCCTGCTGTGAGCACACCATCGGCTACGACACGGCGCTCAACACCTGTATGGATATGATCGACAAGCTCCGCGATACCGCACAGTCCCACGACCGTTGCAGTGTTGTTGAGGTTATGGGTCGCCGTGCCGGTTATCTGGCGCTGAATGTCGGCATCGCCTGCGGCGCGACCAGCATCCTCGTCCCCGAGATTCCGTTTGATTTTGAAAAAGACATTCTCGAGCGTATGGCGGCTACTGCCAAAACGCAGAAAAAGCATTTCATCATCATCGTGGCGGAAGGCGTCGGCGGTGTGCTGGATATGGCAAAGACCATTGAAGAGCGCACGGGCATTGAAACCCGCGCCACCATCCTCGGTCATGTGCAGCGCGGCGGTTCGCCCACCCTGCGCGACCGTGTGCTGGCAAGCCAGATGGGCAATAAAGCTGTTGACCTGCTGATGGAAGGCAAGAGCAACCGCGTTGTGACCATCCAGAACGACCACATCCTCGACTATGATATTGAGGAAGCGCTTGCGATGAAGAAGCCGTTTGATCTCGATCTTTACGAGATGGCTCACGAAATCTCCATCTGATATATGAAATATTAACGAGCATCGGATTTTGACAATCCGATGCTCGTTTCTTTTTGAAATATAAATTGACAGTATTCTATCTATTTGGTAAAATAATTCTATACCTTCAAAGGAGATGTTTGCCTTATGAAAAAACGCTTGTTTGCCATTGCCCTGTGCGTGGTCATGCTGTTTTCTGCTGCGGCAATCGGCGTCAATGCCGAATCCGTCACAGCGAAAACGGACGGTCTTTCCTACTCTGTATCGTACGGCACCACCGATGGCAAGACCCTGACGGAATCGACAGCGTTGAACGCGGAACAAGCCGCTGTTTACAACGACGGCCGTTCCTTCACGCTTAATTCCTCCACGGGTCTGCCCTATCAAATGTTCGAGATCGACACAAGCGGTGTCACAACAGACAGCGTTGTACTGACTGTCGGTGCGAGCACGATTGAAAACGAGCGCGTGGCGCTCAAAGTATTCAACACCACCAGCG
This sequence comes from Acutalibacteraceae bacterium, assembly GCA_045651865.1. GTDB lineage: Bacteria > Bacillota > Clostridia > Oscillospirales > Acutalibacteraceae > RGIG1959. The sequence continues at coordinate 18,550 of JAZRTC010000137.1, read as the reverse complement.
GTAATTGGGATACCGTTGCCACAACGACAGCGGCAGGCGATCTCAGTGCCACTGTGCCGCTTGTTCACTACAGTCTGGAAGGCACTATGAAAGCGATGGTTACGCTTGATTATGTTGCCAACGGCTCCAACCGTTTTATCTGGAGTACCGACCAACAACATTACACCAAGAACGATGATCTCAACGACTTTTATTTCAAGATCCACGAATATATGATCGAAGAGTATCGCAACAACAATGTTGCCTATGTTATTAACACGGGTGACATCGTAGACGATACGCCGAACCAGAAGGATGCGCCCAAGCAATGGAAGCTCGCAAACGATGCGTTTGCACTGCTTGACGAAGCAGGTGTACCCTACGGCATTGAAACGGGCAACCACGATGTCGGCGATTTTCCCGCCAACAACTATGTTCGTTATCTGGAATATTTCGACGAAGAACGCTATGAAGGCAAGCCGTGGTACGGCGGCACGATTGACGACAACAAGTGCCATTACGATCTTGTGACGGTCGGCAACTACGATTTTCTCATCCTCTACATCGGCTACGGTCAGGGTTCGGATGACATTGTGCTTAACTGGGCAAACGAGGTTCTTGCCAAATACCCCCACCGCAACGCCATTCTTTGCACGCACCAATACCTGAAACCCGCTGACCTGAGTCAGGCGGGACGCGCGGAAATCCTGCACAATACCGTGGTTGCCAAGAACCCCAATGTCAAAATGGTTCTCTCGGGCCACTACAAAGGCACAGGCTACAAATGGCGTGACGCCGACGGCCGTCAGGTGCTGGAGGTCGTTGCGGATTACCAGTTTGTGCAAGCGGAAAGCGAAGAATACTACGCTGACCACAAAGACCCTCTGCATCACATCGGCTCGACACCCTATTGCAACGGCGAGGGATATATCCGCGAAGTAATCGTCAACGGCAACACCATTGATATGTATGCATTTTCGCCCGTTACGGGCGGTGTGACCCCGTACGGTTCGAGCGATGACCTGCGCTTCACCGTGGAGCTTCAGGCGAACGAACGCACACTGACGACCTTCGATTTTACCGCGTCTGCACAAGCAGGTGCCACCCCCACACAAAACTCCGAGGAAGGTCTCTACATCGTCTGCGATGCACCTGCTATGAACGAGCTGATCGCAAAGGCAAGCGCTGTTGATAAGTCTCTCTACACCAAAGACAGCTACAAAGCGATGAAGGAAGTGCTCAAAACCGCCAAAAAAGCCGTGAAAACAGGCGGCGCACTTCAGTCGGAATATGTGGCACTGAGCACGGCGTTCGGCGCACTGGAAGAACCGACCTTCACAATGAACCGCGATAAGCTGGAAACGGTACATGATTTCAACCTTCAGCTTCCGATGTGGGAAAACCTGAGTGGCCCGAAATCGCTGGACAAAGCACGCTCCCACATCACAGCCGAGCAGCTGGACAACGGTGGCTTCACAGCAACAAAATCCAATTTCTCTCCCAACGATTGGCCTGCAATGAAATATGTTGAACCCATCACCTTCACCCCAAAAGACGGCAAAGTCTATCTGTATCTGGATATTGATGCAGGCTGTACCTGGTCGCTGTTCCCCCGCGTGATTCAGGATATGCAGCAGTATGAAGGCCGCCTGAACTCCGTGATCGAAGGCTCGTTCGATAACACGCTTGATGCGGGCAGCGGTATTTACAAAGGTGTATATGACATCACCGAAGCACTCGTGAACATGGGTGTCGACCCGACCAAAGAAATGACCATCAACTTTATTATGAATGTCGTTCCCGGCCCTGCCACCTTCAACGAGATCTCGATTCTCACAGGCGAATACAAAGACGGTTTCTCGCTGGATCTGAGCGGAAATACGCTGTGGATCGTACTCGGTGCGGTCATTATTCTCGGCGTGGCGGCAATCCTCTTTGCCGTGCTGTACACGCCGAAGAAAAAAGAAACCGAAAAAGCAGAATAACCCGTAAAGCAGCGGAGCAGGAAAAATTCCTGCTCCGCTTTGGTTTGTAATGGGTATCACTTCAGCTGTATAGCTATGCCATCCATTCGCAAAGCTGTGTCATCCATTCCACCACTTTGAATCGCACCTCATAACGGGCGGAGTTGGTGAGAATATCGGTCTGCTCCTGCGTCAGGATGCCATCCCAGTCCGTTTCGCACGCACCGGAGAGGCACATCGGCGGAAACACCATGCACCACCAGTTCTGCCCCTTTCCTTCCCCGATCACGACGCGCAAAGCACGGTACTCGCCCGCCGGAAGGGTGATGTGTTCATAATGCCGCGTGTTGAAATACGCATCGCACAGCTCAACGGTCACGGCATCCTCTGTCCCGTGCTGTGCAAGCACACGCTGCGCAATTGCCTGAATTTGCGGCAACGCATCTTCGAGAAGTTTCTCGGCGAGCGCGGTGTTCATCACCCCGTCGAGCATACCGCCCGCTTCTGCCAGAATTGCATCGCGCACTTTGAGTTTGATTGCCTGATCTTCGACACTGTCGGACGCCGCGAGAATATGGAGACGCAAAACGCGATCGTTAACCCCCTCACATTGCGCTGTAAACCCGCAAAGAGACAGCAACAGACATCCGATCACCCCTGCGCAAACCGCCCGTATACCCCGTTTTAAAGTCATGTATCCGTCATCCCTTTCTATGTTTGCCCAAAGGATGCCGCACACTGACAATTCTTATACAAAAAAACGCGGCGAACTATTCGCCGCGTTTTTTTATTCATCGTCCTGCGAGCCCGTTCTTAAAGGCGTTCAGCGCCGAGGGAGTCAGTTCGAGATAGTTGATAACATAATCGACACCGTCGAGTTGGACATAGTCATTACGGTTGAACCAAACCGCCGCTTTGATGTTCTTGCAGAACGGATAAGACGCGCGGTTGTTCAGGTAATAGAACATATACGACACATATTGCGATTGATAATAAGCATTTCTGCCAAGCGTCGTATTTTGCCAGTAATCGTAGGTGTAGTTGTAGCTCTTCTCGCCGCCTGCACCGCACGCAAACTCCGAAATCACCCACGGTAGATTGCCGAAATTGTCCTTGCTGTTGTTGTAGACCTCGGTATATTCCGAATAGAACGATGCAACAGACGAACCGTTGCCCATTTCATAGTTGGTCAGACCGAGGATCTGCACATATTCTGCGCCGGGCATATAGCACAGCGTCTCACCCCAGGAAGAATACGGTGTAGTCGGTGTAAACGGATTGAAGATCCAGATGCAGTTATCAACGCCTTCTTCCTCAAAGATGTTGTACAGGTACTGCCAGCCCAGTATGAAGATATCGGGATCCAGAAGCGAGACAAGACCGCAATAACTCGTCCAGTCGGTGTTCATCTCATTGTTGAGGCGGAACAGAATCGGTTTGCCGTAGGTCTTGATATCCTGCGCAAGCTGACGGAAATGAGCATCGTAATCGCCGCGAAGCACATTGTAGATCGGCGTCACACTTGCCAGATTGGTATTGTTCGAGGTGGTGTACTGATAGGTGAACTGCAGGACAGGCTTGCCGTTGAAGCCGTTGCCGCCCGCGAGCTCCTCTGCCTGCTCCAGCGGGAACGGGATCAGGTAGTTGCCCCAGCCGATATGTGTATAGGTCGGCAGGATATCGTACTCATACCCGATGGCCTGTTCAATGCGGTTTCGCTCGGACACAATGAAGTCATAACGCGAGCCGAAGTTGCTGTCAGCAGGTTCGACCATACTGTGGGAGAAGAAGCCCCAATCCGTTGTATTCTGATTGCAGAGTTTTTCGTAATACGCCTTCGTCTCGGCACTCCAACTCTCGGGGATGATGCGCTCATACTGTCCCTGCGGATTGACCGCCGTGCCGAATGTCTCGCCTTCTTTGAAGTTGCGAACCAGACGGTCGATCATACCTTCTGTGGGTACAGCGGATTTAAGAACAAGCAAATAGAAGGTATCGTAGGTATAGTGTTTGCGGATGATGGCGATGCTGTAATACGGCATTGCAATCTTGCCTTGCCAGTCAATCGCGATGTCATAGATCGATACGGTATAACCCGACAACAGCGTCGTCGATTCGATCGGGGTGCGGGTATAGCGCATATAGTTGTTGGACAGGAACGACTCATTGCTGATGTACGGTGTGAGCCATTCATCGCGATAGGTTTCCCAGTCGCTGTAAGGGTTTTCCTCTTCCTTGGAAACGGTCAGCACACAGGTATCCGACTTAAATTGAGAACGAAGCGCCGACAGCGAGAAATCGGGTTCCCAATCCAGCGGAATATCCAGTTGATAGCCGTCGGTGTAGTTCATAATGCGTTTTTCGGTTTCGGTATAGTAGATCTTTTTATTGTCGGCGGAATAATCGAAAGCGTTTTTGAGCGTGCGCTCGCCGTTCTGGTACACTTCGATGCCCGTCAGGGTCTGCAACCCCGCCGTTTCGCTTGTAAATACATAATCGGGTTTGATAACTTTATAGGGATCCGCCGAAAGGTTGAAATCACGCGTGGTCTGATAGGCTTTATTGACGCTGAGATTGCGGATCGTCACCGCTTCACCGTTATAGCCGACTACATACACCTTGATGCCGCTGATCCAGAGGTTGCCGTTCACGATACAACTGTCAGACACCCTGCCCGAATTGATAATCGATGCCACCGAAATCGTACCGCTGTATGTACCGGTAGGCAGATCACCCGAGCCGTACTCGAGCGACGACGACATAAAGGAGTTGAGCTGAATATTCATTGCGGTATTGTCGGGATCCACATCGGGGCGCGAACCGCCGAGATACAGATTGATGCTCGCCGCCGAGGACGCAACCGTCACATCAAATGTAATCGTCGCATCGGCAGGTACCAAAATCCGCTGGTCGTACGCGTGCGAGGTATACGGCCAGGTATAGGGATTGGCATACGGGTTGTAGCCGGTATAACCGGGTTGCAAATCCTGCTCGGTGACATTGACAAAATTGACACCGCGCGTTGCCGCCGCTTGCTTTACCGTGCAGTAGGTGTTTTGCACCAGCTGAACGGGATTGTTCCACAGATCCATATCCGGTGCCAGCAGACTGACTGTTGACAGAGTACCGAGGTCGGTATTCATCGCCGCACGCAAGATCATCTTGACATCCGTCGTATTGATCTTGCCGTCGCTGTTATAATCCGCCGCTGTTTTTTGCGCGGCAGTCAACTCAGCTCCCGACACCAGCGACGAAAGCAACATGCGTGCATCGTAAGTCGCTACATTACCGTCGCCGTTCACATCACCGACAACGGCTGCCGCCGCGGGTAAAAGTGATCCTGCAACCGACAGACTGCCTGCCAGAATGGCAACCGTCAGCAAACGAGAGAGCCATTTTCTCATAATCCCAACTCCTCTTCCAAGGAATGTTAAATTCAAACAATATAAATGTAGCATATTTCCTAAAATTCGTCAATAAAACTTCCGGATTTCATACAAAAACACCGCATTTAAAAAATGCGGTGTTCATTGATTATACCTGTGTGCGGGATTTTTTTGTCGCTTTTTCTGCTTCCAGCCGCTCTCGGTGAAGGCGGTGAAGTTCCTCTGTGGCAAGGGACAGTTTGGTGACAACATTCTGCTTTGTCGGGTAGCAATAAAACGAATCGTTGTCGGTAGAAATGTCCACACAATCGTGCGGCTTGATATAGCAATAATCGTATGCGATGTGCAGACCGTACATACCGATGGGCTTGCGCTCGATCTCATAAGGCTGATCCTTGTATGTGCCTTTGAGTGCAAAGCCATTCTCGATGTCATGGGTCAGCACCGCTTCACCGAGATGCTCAAATTTCCAGCAACGCGGCAACGAATAGACATCCACGGTATCCTCGAAGTGATAGCGACCTTCCTCAATCTCGCGACGCACCTCGCTTCGTTGCCATTCATACCAATCGGGAATGTGCGAAAACTCCGTATCGCCCGAGAGTGCGTGCAACACGCCGAGTTCATCCATCTCCCACTGCTTGCCGCAGGCGGTGCAATACAGTTTTGTTCCTTCCGATGCCATCTGATGCTCCGTCTTGCAGGCAGGGCATTGATACAGCACCTTGTGCAAGCCTTCGGCACGGAAACCTTCGGTGATGCGGATGTTTTGCTCGCGCTGCCAGCGGTATTCATCATACGCCATCGCTTCGCGCACGATGCGGTTGATCTCCTCCGCCGATTTTTCCGCCACTTCCTCCGCCGATAGCACCTTTGTCACCGTCGTATACAGCGGCACTTTACGCGGCTTGCGATAATTCCAGAACGGCGTGTGCAGATAGTTGCCGTGATGCACCATCACCACCACGGGGACTTTGGCAAGCTTGATCATCTTGCCGAGTGCATCGGGCAAAATGGCAGTGGTGCCGACGGGCGAATACCGCGCCTCAGGGTACATGCACAGCACATCCTTGTTCTTTTGCAACACATGACGGATGGAACGGATGAGATGCAGGTCGGTTGTGAATTTGCGTTTGCAGATACAACCGAGAAGCTCCATCAACCACGGACGGCGGTAATACCCGTCGATCGTTGCCACATTATTGACACGATGCGGAAATGTCGCCATCGCCGACAGCTGAAAATCCACAAAATACATGTGATTGGACAACAGCATATACGGCGGTTTCAGTCCGTCCATGCCAATCTTTTCGATTTTAAACTTGATCCCGCGCGGCATCGCGATGCGGCTGACCAGCGCCAGAAGCGCGGTCATAATCCGCGGTTGCCGAATCGGGAATTTCGCTGTATTATAAGGCTTTTTGCCGTATTGCACATCCATTCTCAGTTTCTCCTCTGCACCGTATTAGGAATAGTATACTATAAAGCGCAAAAAAACACAATAACCAAATCATGACAAGTATATTGCAAATATTCCGCAAGGGATATATAATGAAGCGAACACAGACAACGGGTTGCATCGCCGTAGGGCACGCCGTTGACAATTGGATAACAAAAAACGGGCATCGCTCTTTGAGCGATGCCCGTTACTTTTTATTTTGTTCTTACCTCGCGTATACCTTCCAGAATATATCCCCGCGCCACAGCGGCGGCTTCCTTTGTAAGCGCCGGCACACCCTCCAGAGGATAGGTGATGCCGAGCTTCTCATATTTCGCCGTTCCCATTGTGTGGTACGGCAAAACATCCAGCGCCTTCACCATGTGAAGCGAGCCGATAAACCGCCCGAGTGCGGCAAGCTCTGCAGGGTCGTCTGTATAGCCTTCCACTACAACATGACGAATCCACAGCGGGATGCCTTTTTCGTCCAGAAGACGCGTAAAGGCAAGTATACGGTCATTGTCCATTCCTGTGAGTCGGCGGTGCTTTTCAGGATCAATATGTTTGATATCAAGCATCACCAGATCGGTGTTTTGAAGCAAACGATCCAAAAGCGCCCTCTGCTCGGCATGATCGGGCAGATAGGTCGCGCCCGAGGTGTCAAGGCATGTATGAATGCCATGCTCTTTGGCAAGCGCAAACAGTTCCACCAGAAACGGAAGCTGCAAGAGCGGCTCACCGCCTGTGACGGTCAGCCCACCCTTGGAATAAAAGGCTTCGTTTTTTCGGTACAGTGCGATCAATTCCTCGGCATCCATTTGCGTGCCGCGTTTTGCTTCCCAAGTGTCGGGATTGTGACAATACAGACAGCGCATCGGGCAGCCTTGGAAGAATACCACCATACGCACACCGGGGCCGTCCACTGTACCGAAGGTTTCGACGGAATGGATAAATCCCTTCATCAACTTAGAATCCGTCGTGGAAGGTACGGGAGATAACCTCGTCCTGCTGTTCCTTGGTCAGCTTGACAAAGTTAACCGCATAGCCGCTGACGCGCACCGTCAGCTGGGGATAACGCTCGGGGTGAGCCTGAGCGTCAAGCAAAGTCTCACGGGTGAACACATTAACATTCAAGTGGTGACCGCCTTTTTGAACATAACCGTCAAGCAAGGACACCAAGTTATCGATTTGGTTTTGAGTTGCAGCCATAGTAGAAAACCTCCTGTTTTGGAATTACTCCGCGTCAAGTCCCTCGAAGAGCGTGGGAGTCGAGCAAGCACCGCCTGCGCAATCCACATCGATATCGCCGCAGAAGACACGATCGTCTTTACCCAGCGCACCGGGGATGATGGAGAATGTGTTGGAAATGCCGTCTTGTGCATCAATGAACGGGAGCTTCGCAACCGAAGCGAGCGATGCAACAGCACCGTTGCTGTCACGGTGGTGCATCGGGTTGGCACCCGGAGCAAATGCCTCGCCGCGCTTACGGCCGTCAGGCGTAGAACCGGTTGCCTTACCATACACAACATTCGAGGTGATGGTCAGAATAGAGGTGGTGGGGATACCGCCACGGTAGGTGTGGTTCTTGCGGATATGCTCCATAAAGATGTGCACGATGTCGCGCGCGATCTCGTCGACGCGATCGTCGTCGTTGCCGTATTTCGGGAAATCGCCTTCCACTTCGTAATCCACCGCAAGGCCGTTTGCATCGCGAATGACACGCACTTTGGCATACTTGATTGCGGAGAGAGAGTCAGCGACAACCGACAGACCTGCAATGCCCGTTGCAAACCAGCGGGTGACATTCTTGTCGTGAAGCGCCATCTGCAGCTTCTCATAGCAGTACTTGTCGTGCATATAGTGGATGATATTCAAGGTGTTGACATACACGCCCGCGAGCCATTGCATCATCGCGTCGTACTTCTTCATAACCTCATCGTAATCGAGGTATTCGGAAGTGATCGGGCGGTACTCAGGACCGACTTGCTTGCCGGAGATCTCATCGACACCGCCGTTGATCGCGTAAAGCAAGCACTTGGCAAGGTTGGCACGAGCGCCGAAGAACTGCATCTCTTTACCAACGCGCATCGACGACACGCAGCACGCGATCGCGTAGTCATCGCCGTGGGTAAAGCGCATCAGGTCGTCGTTCCCATACTGCAGCGACGAGGTCTCGATGGACATCTTTGCGCAGTAACGCTTGAAGTTTTCGGGCAGACGAACCGACCACAGAATGGTGAGGTTGGGTTCGGGAGCAGCGCCGAGGTTCGAAAGCGTGTGGAGATAACGGTAGGACATCTTGGTGACCATGTGACGGCCGTCGATTGCGACACCACCGATGGACTCGGTAACCCACTGCGGGTCACCCGAGAACAGCGCATTGTATTCGGGAGTACGGGCAAACTTGACAAGGCGGAGCTTCATGATGAAGTGATCCACCATCTCTTGCAGCTCGTCCTCGGTGTAGGTGCCGTTTTTCAGGTCGCGCTCAGCATAGATGTCGAGGAAGGTCGAAGTACGGCCGAGCGACATTGCCGCACCGTTCTGCTCCTTGACAGCGCCGAGGTATGCAAAGTAGAGCCACTGGATAGCTTCTTTGGTATCCTTCGCGGGCATCGAAATATCGTAGCCGTAGCTTGCCGCCATCTCCTTGAGCTGATGGAGAGCACGGATCTGCTCGGACAGCTCCTCACGGTTACGGATAACCTCAGAGTACATTGCCGAACGGGTGGTGCGCTTTTGCTCTTCCTTATCTTCGATCAGGCGGTCAACACCGTAGAGCGCCACACGGCGGTAGTCACCGATGATACGGCCACGGCCGTAAGCGTCGGGCAGACCGGTGATGATGTGGCTGGAACGGCATGCACGCATTTCGGGAGTGTACGCGTCAAACACACCCGCGTTGTGCGTCTTGCGGTGAACGCTGAAGAACTCGCTGATCTCCTCATCCACCTTGTAGCCGTTGTCGGCGCAGGCCTTCTCTGCCATACGGATACCGCCGTAGGGCTGGAGGGAACGCTTGAAGGGCTTGTCCGTCTGGAAGCCGACGATGCGCTCCTTGTCTTTGTTAAGATAGCCGGGGCCGTGAGATGTGATGGTGGAAATGATTTTGGTATCCATATCCAGCACGCCGCCTGCTTCGCGCTCTTTGATGGTCAGATCCATAACCTGATCCCACAGGTCTTTCGTGTCCTGTGTCGCACCGACCAAAAAGCTCTCATCCCCATCATAAGGGGTGTAGTTATGTCGAATAAAGCTGCGCACATTGATTTCTTCGATCCATGTGCCGCCTTCAAAGCCGCTCCATGCTTCGTAATTTCTTGCCATTGTAATCGCTCCTGTCTTGAGTATCTTGTGTGGGGACATGTATCTAAACGCTATATTTTGTCGCCTATTTCCCCCTCTAGTATTCTACACGATTTTTCGAGAAATTCAAGTTTTTTTTGTGAAAATCGATAAAGTTTTCACAATCTATCCGCAAGCGTTGTTTCTCTATCCCGATTTTGTAGGATATGCACAAAAAAAGCGGGAAAGATTCCCATTCTTTCCCGCTTTAGCACCCTAAAATCTGAAGTTTCTTTGTGAATTTTGCCAAATGCTTACAGACTCTCAGTAAAGCGCAGAAATGCCGCTTTACCTTGCTCGTCACGCTTGAACACGCCCGCGTCCTCAAGCACTTCCTTGAACACCTTGCCGATCTCCTGCTTGAGGATATCATAGGCATTGTCGGCGCAGAATTCGGGATGTGCGGCAAGCACACCCTTCGTCCACTCCTCATGGGGTTTCAGCGACGGCGTATCGAACGAACCGCCCGTCAGCATCGCCTCTTTCATCTCATCCATCTCGGCGACCAGTCGTGCGGGAAGCACCGCAAGACCCATAACCTCGATCAGGCCGATGTTTTCCTTCTTGATGTGGTGGAGCGAGGGATTGGGATGGAACAGACCCATGGGGCGTTCCTCCGTTGTGATGTTGTTGCGAAGCACAAGATCACATTCATACACACCGTCACGGATGCGTGCAATCGGGGTGACGGTGTTGTGCGGGGTATCGCCTGTAAACGCGTGGATATGCACCGTCTCATCGCTGTAACCGCGCCACGCACCAAGCACCTTCTGACAGCAGGCGGCAAGCTGCTCGCGATCCTTGGAAGATACGCGCACAACGGACATCGGCCATTTGAGCAGACCTGCCTGCACCTGCGGAAAATCGGACATCACAAATGTATGCTCCACGGGTGCATTGGTCATTGCAAAGGTATAGTTGCCGCCCTGAAAATGCTCATGCGACAAAATGGAACCGCCGACGATGGGCAAATCGGCATTGGAACCGACGAAATAATGCGGCAGGAAATCCAGAATATCAAACAGCTTGTCAAACACTGCGTCGTCAATTGCCATCGGCACATGTGCGGCATTGAAGATGATGCAATGCTCGTTATAATAGCCGTAGGGCGAATACTGCAGCATCCAGTCGCCGTCTGCCACGCGGATCGGGATGGGGCGCAGATTCTGGCGGGCGGGATGGGTCGCGTGACCTGCAAAGCCTGCGTTTTCCACGCAGAGCTGACATTTCGGATAGGCAACCGCTTTTTGCTTGCCTGCCGCGGCGATATCGCGGGGATCTTTTTCAGGCTTGGAACAGTTGATGGTGATATCCAGCGTGCCGTATTCGCAGTCGTAGGTCCATTTGCGATCCTTCGCAATGCGGCCTGCGCGGACATAATTGGTGTCCTTGCTGATCTGATAATACCAGTCGGTCGCACCGTGACGATCGGCATTATACTGCGCACGGAACGCCGCGATGATCTCGCGCGGCATCGGGGTCAGAAGTCCCATCAGCTTGGTATCAAACAGATCGCGGTTGTTCGCGGTATCTTCAATCACGCCGTTTTCAACAGCAAAGATAAGCAGCGTCTCAAGAAGTGCATCCACGGTTTCATCCTGATAATGCTCGGTCGGCTCTTCCCAGTTGTCCACACCGAGGGTGTCCATCAGCGCGTTGCGCACCACCATCACATCGTCTTCGGTGATAAGCGCTTTGGCAAGCGCATATTCGATCAGTTTCTGAATGTCGTTACAGATCATAGGAATTCCTCCTTTATTTCCTCTTGCCTCTCATTATAACGAATACACGGCAAGAAATCAAGCGTACGCAACGCTTTTTATCGCAACAATGTCATCACGATATCCCCTTTGCCGACCTGACGGCCGTAAAAATCAAAGGTTTTATCCAGCGACTTGTCGTAATACCCCAGTCGCCTTCCGTGAAAATCGCTCAACCACTTTTTGTTGCCCGACCATTCGACCCATCCGATGATCTTGCCGGTCCAATCCGTGATTTTTTCTCTTGCCATTGTACAGCACCGCCTTTCGGTATGCGTTTTTCTGATTTTACCACAGATTAAGAAATCATGCAAGAAACCCTCCGCCGTTTGCGCCGCGGAGGGTTTTCCATTTACCAACTTACCATAATCGGGGAATGGTAAACTTTATAACCGACTGTTATTTCCGTACCACCGCTCGGGTAATGCACAATATGGATGGTATGATACCCATCGGTGCCGTCATGGAAATGAACCTGATAAGCATCGGCACCCGATACGCTGCCATCCGTTTCTTTACACACCAAGGAACCGTCGATCTGCTGTTCCAGCCATTCCTCCAGTAACGCCACGGTCAAATTGCCGTTTGACAGCGCTTTATCCAGATCTACATATTCCTCACCGATCCGAATGTACGCGGCCGAGATCTGATTGTACCGCACCGTTTGTGCAGAGCCTGTAATCGATTTGCCATCGGCATCAAATTCCGTCACCGTGACAAGTGGGCGCGTGATCGGGTCGCTCACGCCGTTCTTGGTATCGGTCAGTTCTTCGGCGATCACACGGGCGTTGCCGTTGTCATCCGTGTAGGCGATGACGATCTCGCCATTATCTACGATGGCTTTGACGGCACCATGGCGAAGATCGGACAAGCCTTCCAACTCAAACAGAAAATTTTTCGGCGGCGCTGTACCGCACCATGAGGAATACTGCGCTTTCAAAATCACCTTGCCGTCTTTCTCACACAGCAACGGCACATACCCCGAACCGCCGAATCGGTGATCACTTGATCCATAGCAGCACACACCGCGACTCTCGCCGCTTTGCAGATCGATCCATTCGTGCTCCGCAACATAACGCCTGTCCGGTTGTTCCCGAACAAGCCGCACCGTGCCGTCCGCATAGGAAATGATTTCAAGATTTTCAATCTCCGATTCGCCCGTGAACAAATACCGTCCCTGTCCGTCACGCAGGGTGTACGAACAGCCTCTCGTTTCATTTTTAACGACTTCCAGCGCATATTCCTTCATCAACGACAACCCGTTTGCCAACACAGGTGACTGCGCCTTTTTGTGACGGGAGAGCTGTTTCTTCAGATGGGTCAGCGAACCGTCCGCATTCACGCGAAACACATACCGCGTCAGACCGCCGTCTTCGGTCAGCACCAGGGTACCGTCAACCCATTCATAACTCCCTTGTGTGTACTTTTTGACCGGATCGGCGATCATATAATCGTTTTCTTTCACCCAATTGTAGGAACATTCACCGCTCAGATTCGTCGCCACCATACCGTCATCCGTCAGCACAAAATGCTTGTAGTACAGATACAGCACCGTGTTGCCGTTTGCATACCGCGTAACAGATGTGCTGTCGCTGTGTGAATACCAATAGTTGTTCTCTTTCGTCGACGGCAACGAGATCGACAGCGTCACGCCCATACCGCTTCCGTCCCGTTTTTCATTGAGTGTGACCGGTTCCCAATACGACACATTTACTTTTGACACCTTGCGACCATTATGATACAGATCTTTATTGAGTGTCACCGTCGCACTCATCTCGCGGTCATCCGAGTCAACAAGCGTGAAGTACACCTTCCCTGCTTCGGGAAACTCCCGATTCATAATATAATCTTCACCCTCGGGAAGCGTGATCGAATCACCGCCCAATCCCATAACCGGGGAACCATCGTCAAGCTCCATAACTCCCGGAGCATCCACCCAAAGTGTCGCTCCGTCAAGTGTCGAATACGGCGTGGTGCTCAGTGGATCGGTCAATAAACATATAGCCGCTACCGTGCTCAATACCACCGCCGCGATCACGATCCAGAAAGCAGGCTTTTTATAATTCATCACCGATCTCACCCTTTCTTTCACAGCCACTTCACCGAATGCAAGCGGACACGCCGCCACACGGTGGCGACCGACCGCCGATGTCACCAGCGCCATTGAATACCCGCGCCGCTGTTCCTCTGACAACGAGCGGACAACCCGTTCGTCACACGCGAGCTCAACATCGCGGCACAGCAGGATATACCCCAGCCACAGCAGCGGTTGGAACCAATATACACTTAAAAGCAAAAAGCCGAACGGCTTGATGATGTGATCCAGTCGCTTGATATGCGCGCGTTCGTGCGCGAGGACTGCCTCCAGCTGTTCACCCTGCAGGGTATACGGCACATAGATCCGCGTACGGAATATACCGAGAATAAAGGGCGAGCCCACCGCTTCCGAACGATACACACCGTCTTCCTCTTTCGTCGCCGCACGGACACGCCGCCTTACCGCACAATAAGTCGCCGCCGCATAGGCGAGCATTCCCGCCACACCGACTATCCACACAATTGAAGCGACCTGCCAGAAGGATACCGTCGGCTTTGCGATAACAGACGGCGCTGTATCCGATGTATCCACCACGGCATTATCGGGAATCGGTTTGGTATCTGTGGGATCGGTCACGACTTTGATCGGCGTTTTTTCGCCGACCTGCGGCAAAACAGTTTGCTCGATTCGCGGCAGATCCACCGACGGGACGACACTGACGGGACTTTCAATTGAGAACGGCAACAGCAGTCTCAGTCCCACAAGACCCCACAACAGCACCGCAATCCACTTGGGCGCTTTTTTACAAAGAAGCCGTACAAGGCATACACCAAGAACAACAATCCCTGCTGTTACACTGATTTCTGCGAGCCTTTGAACTATCACTTCCATAAAATCACTTCCTCACTGCCCAATGATGCGGAGGATTTCCGCAAGCTGTTCATCCGTCAGATTCTGCCGCTTGGAAAACGCCGTCAGAAACGCAGGAAGTGAGCTGTCAAAACGGGACTCCAGCAGTTCGTCGATCTGCGCGATCTGTGCCTCCTCACGCGACACAAGAGCAGTCACCGTTGCCTGTTCATTTTTCACGATACCGCGTTCTGCCAGTCGGCGAATCACCGTAAAGGTCGTCGCCTTACTCCATCCGAGCTGTTCCTTGCACAGCGCCACCAATGCCATACTCCCGATCGGTTCATTGTCCCACAGAATGGAGCAAAACCGATATTCACTTTCAAAAATCTTCACGCCTGCCAAAGCACACGCCTCCTTAGGTTGAATTCATTAAACCTTTGATTTAAGTTTAACGCATTAAACCTGTTTTGTCAAGGCTTTTTGTAAACAAAAAGGAAGATCCCGTCATAAGACGGAGTCTTCCTTTGTATTCAACAATTGTCTCAATGCCTTACACCAGACCGTTGGCGATATAGAACAAACGCGCCGCATCAAAAAGATTTACTTTGCCGTCGCCGTTCATATCCGCCATGCCAAGCGCATCGTCCGACAATTCCCCTTCACCATTGATGTAATAGAAAACTGCCGTGGCATCTTCAAGACCGACATACCCGTCACCGTTTACATCGCCCATTGCGAACAACGGCTCAATGCCCATCGTAAAGCTACCGGTATGACCGTCGAAGTAGAAGATGCTCTTCAGATAATATGTTTCGCCGGCAATAAATTCATCCTCCAGACGGAACTGGCCGTCATAGCCGCCGTCATCATTGCTGTATATCAGACTCCAATCGGCGTTATACACAAACAGCTTCGTATCAAGGGACTCTTCTGTTTCGGAGAAAATCACATACATACCGGTAACGGTGGGTTTGAACACATAATACGCACCGTCGCCGGGGTTGGTGATATCAACATCATACATCGTGTTGCATTTCGCTTCGGGAATAAGATTGTCATCCTCTTTCGATAGCACAAAATCGACAGAGCTTTCCTCAGCACCGCACATCATCGTCACATCGTAATAATATGCGGCACCCGCTTTCAGTTCATAGGTCAGCTTAAAGGATGCCGAACCGGTGTCATTACAACGCAACTGACCGTACATATCACTCAAGTACACCGCTACTGTGGTATCCTCGCCGAGCGCTTCACCGGAAGTGATGGTGTAACATCCCGACACAGACGGCGTAAAGGCATAACGAACTTGTTCGCCGTCAACACCTTGCTGTGTATATGTGACACCGAGCTCCAGCTCATCTACACCGTTCACGGTGACGGCGATCGAATCCGTCAGACCGAGTTCGGTGACAATTGTGACGGTCGCTTCGCCGGCACCGACGGCATAGATTGTTTTTTCCTCAACCATAACCACGGATTCATCCGACGATGTGACCGTATACTCTTCCTGCCAGCTACCATCGGGGAAATAGGTCACATAAATATCCACCGGATCGCCCTGATCCAACACCAGATCGCCGCAATCAATGCTGACAGATTCTGCCGTCGTTATTTGTTCCAGCATAATTTTATAAGAGCCAACAGCGCTGGGATCATACAGCTCCGTCACGAAACAATAGGTTTCGCCCGCTTCCAATGCCGCTTCAAGGCGGAAGTTCACACCTTCGCCATCGTCATCATCGAATCGGATCTCATTGTATTCTGCATCATACACATACGCTCTGGGATCCACTTCAGCTGAAGCTTCGGAAACATTGTTGTAAGAAAACAAGCAGTAGTAACCCGTTTCTGCCGGTGTGAACGAGAAAGAAACCCTCGTTTCCTCTCTGGTTTCAACACCGATGCACACAATTTCTTCCTCGGTATTAAGCGACAGCGTACCAACAACTTCCTCCGCCGACGCTGCAAGAGGCGTCATAAAGCTCACAAGCATAGTAAGTACCAGCAACATACTGATGATCTGTTTTTTCATCATGGATTCATCCTTTCACAATGAGATATGATACCAAGCGGATTGTCATATCAAAATTATAACATAAAACAGAAAACAATACAATATGATTGTAAAAAAACAAAAGCATCCTGCTAAAGTATGATTTTAAAACTAAAAACGAGGATTCGCAAATATGCGAACCCTCGTTTTTTAGGATATACTATTTTATGAAATCGTGCCGAAGCAACGATTACAGCTCTTCAATTTCCTCGTTGACGAATTTGAACAGTCGCTGTGCATCGTAGATATCCACTTCGCCGTCGCCGGTCACATCCGCCGCGGCAAGCTCGGTGCCTTCCAGTATGATTTCTTCGTTGACATACTTGAACACCCTCTGTGCATCGTAAATATCCACTTCGCCGTCGCTGTTGACATCGCCCTTGAGGAACGCGGGTTCGTCCGACGGTACCGTGATGAGTACGTACCCGTAATTGTCAAACGCGGTCACGCCATCCCACGTCTCGGTCGTTGCACCGTCATATTCGCCCACATACACATCCGCGTTATCGGGAAGTTTCACGTCACACCAGGCGATCGCCTCGTTGCTCGGAGCACCGGCTTCCAGCGTACCGCCGTTGACAGTAAGTGTCGGCCAATCGTCACCCCAGATGCCACTCGATTTGCCGTACACAGACAACAATCCGTCGTTCATTGTGAGATCACTATACAACCAGATGCCGTCATACATCTGATTTCGAATAAACCATTGGGCTCCATTGATTGTGAGTGTATCATCGACGAAAATACCATATTGATTTGACGCTATATCCAGCACAGCATCCTTGTCACCCGACAGAGTAAGCGCCTTGGCGATGTTGATGCCCGAACAATCGGTTGTCAGACGGTTATTGCCTTCGATATACACCGTCAGCGGCTGATAACTTGCGATCGCATCGTAATCGCCGCGCGTATCCCACTCAAAGTTGTGCAACGTCAGCACGCCGTTTTCATAACAGGCATAGCCCGCCTCTTTGTCCACCGTATCTTCGGTTTGTACGCCCCGACGATTTTTTTCAAGATACAAGCCATCCGTCAGCAACAGACCGTCGACAAACACACCGTCCGCGTTTTTGGCAAGATCATACGTGCGCGCCGCTTCCAGCTTGTTCACCGCACCGTCATCAAGATACGTATCGGTAACGTAGGAAACATCCACAGGCACACCGTCGATATAGGTGTCGACAACAAGATTGCCGTCTTTATCGGTGGCAAACCAATAGTCACCCACCGTCCGAAGTGTGATGTACGCCTGATGGCGACGATCGGATTTAAACTTCCCGTCCAGTCGGCTGAACCCCGCCGCGGCCGTGCCGGGATTGGTTTCATAATACCAGTCAATCTGCGAGCCGTTCGCATAGGTATCCACATCCGACTTCACGCCGCGGATCACCACATTCGTATCCGGCGTTTTGCCGCCGATCGGATACTGCACATCCAGAACATCCATCTCCGCGATGCACAAGGATGTGTCATATTCGGCATACAAAACCACCGCGGTATCCGACAGATAATAATACTGCGCAAATTCACCGTTGAGTACCGCACCGCGGGAGTCGAGATTGATTGAGCGTCCCGCCGAAGGCAAAACACGAACCTCCGCACGATAGCGGGTATCCGATTTAAAACAATCATCATAAGCCAGAGCGCCCATACGATACCCGTTGTCATCCAGTTCATACCATGTCACGCCGCCGCATTGCGTGTAAGGGCTACTGATATCCACGTTAAAATCGGG
>JAZRTC010000136.1:0-2855 GCA_045651865.1 Acutalibacteraceae bacterium | reverse complement strand
CTCGTGGCACAGGCGAAGTCGAACATCGCCAAGAATATCCCGACGATCATTGTGGACTGCTCCACCGAATCGAACTATTATAATTCGTGGGTGAAAGGAAGATCGTCGAGCAGCTACAAAAACCTGCAGGACGAGCTTCTGAAAAACGTGGAGATTTCCAAGCTGATGGGCTATTCCAACTGGAACACCGTCGGTAATACGCTCGGTATTGCGATCGGTCAGGGTATCACACGTTATTCCTACCTTGCCAACGAGACGAATATTACGGCGGCTTCGCACGAATCGTTCGTCAAAGCTATCACCTATGCGTATATCAAAGATATCAGCTACAACGCCCGTAACAAGGCGAGCGATTACACCGATCAGTTCCAATACTGGATCACCAACAAGATCAACACGTACAACAAAGCCAACGGCACGTCGTACACCAACAACAACTTCTACCAGTACATGTTCAAGGTTGACGGCGATAAAAACAGCGGCAACTGCGACGAGTGGGAGCTTTGTGACGGTGAGCATACGATCAACAACGAGTTGACCTGGAGCATTATGCGCGGCGGCAGCACCAGCGCCTACACCGGTTGCGGTCAGCAGGTGCTCAACGCGATCAAGGCGAGTGAGATCTACACCGATCTGAGCGGTCGCGTGACAACGATGCAAATCGGCAATGTGTCGGTCGACAACTTCCGTTGCCCGTGGTACCGTCAGTTTGAGATTACCTTTGATATTTTCGTGACTCTCGAGTTTTACAGCGTCGACACATTCGTGACGGGCGTTGTGGAGCAGGAGACCGCATCGATCTTTGCAGACCGCATTGCAACGCAACTTGGCGCTTCGAGCGTTGTGGTCAAAGACTTCAACGGTGTTGTTGCGGCAAGCGATACGAAGGTCGGCACGGGCTTCACCGTGACGGCAAACGGCAAGAATTATTCGATCGTGATTTACAGTGACACCGACGGCAACGGCGATGTCAACTCGGGCGATGTCCGCAGCATTATGAAGAGCCTGCTCGGCTCGGTGACCTACTCTGCGGCACAGTCTGAAGCGGCAGATCACGACGGCAACGGCAAGGTGAGCAGCACCGATGCCCGCCGTATTCTGCAGGATGTCCTGAGTGCGTAAAATTCCAAAAAGAGACAGTCGTTTGACTGTCTCTTTTTCTTTTGGTTTCGGTTGACAAAAACGCTTGAAACGGGTACAATAAAAAGGATATTTCTTTTAGGTTCCATGAACATTTAGATAAAGAGGCGTTAGATATGAAATCGATCGGCTTTGACAATCAACAATATCTTCTGACCCAATCCGCGCAGATCCGTCAGCGCATTGCGCAGTTCGGTGGCAAGCTCTATCTGGAATTCGGCGGCAAGCTGTTTGACGATTTTCACGCATCGCGCGTGTTGCCCGGTTTTGAGCCCGACAGCAAGGTGCGTATGCTCCAACAGCTCAAAGATGAGGTGGAAATGGTCATCACCATCAACGCCGCGGATATTGAAGCGAATAAAATTCGCGGCGACTACGGCATCACCTATGACGAGGATGTCCTGCGCCTGATCGATATTTTCCGCGAGCTTGGATTGTATGTCGGCAGCGTGGTGCTCACCCGCTACACGGGACAAGCCTCGGCAAACGCATTCCTCAAGCGTCTTGGCGCTCTGGGCATCCGTTGCTCCCGCCACTATCCCATCGCGGGCTATCCGCACGATGTGTCGCACATTGTCAGCAACGAAGGTCTCGGTCAGAACGAATATATTGAGACCAACCGTTCACTGATTGTCGTCTCCGCTCCCGGCCCCGGCAGCGGTAAGATGGCGAGCTGCCTGTCTCAGCTCTATCACGACCACAAGCGCGGTATTACGGCTGGTTACGCGAAGTTTGAGACCTTCCCGATCTGGAATCTGCCTTTGAAGCATCCTGTCAACCTTGCTTATGAAGCGGCAACGGCAGACCTCAACGATGTCAATATGATTGACCCGTTCCATTTGGAGGCGTACGGCGAAACGGCGGTCAACTACAACCGCGATGTGGAAATTTTCCCCGTGCTCAACGCCATTTTCGAGCGTATTCAGGGCGAATCGCCTTATAAATCCCCGACCGATATGGGCGTCAATATGGCGGGCAACTGCATTGTAGATGACGATGTGTGCTGTCACGCGTCGCGTATGGAAATCCTGCGCCGTTATTATACGGCAGGCGTCAAGCGTCTGCGCGGTGTCGCGGAGGATGCCGAACTTCCGAAGCTGGAACTGCTGATGAAGCAGGCAAAGGTCAGCTCCGAGATTTTTCCTGCCGTATCAGCAGCACTCCTGAAAGCGGAAACAACGGGTGCTCCTGCGGGTGCGCTGGTGTTGCCCGACGGTCGCGTGATCACGGGTCGCACCTCCGATACGCTGGGAGCGGCTTCGGCGCTGTTGCTCAATGCGCTCAAAGCGCTTGCGGGCATTGACGACCGTTTCCACCTGATCTCGGCACAGGTGCTCGAACCCATCTGTGATCTCAAAACGCAGTATCTGCTTCACAAAAACCCGCGTCTGCACACCGACGAGGTGCTGATGGCGCTGACGATGTCGGCGCTGACCAATCCGCTGGCTTTGCAGGCAAAAGAACAGCTCCCGAATCTGAAAGGTAGCGACGCGCACTTCACGGTGGTGCTCAGCGAGGAGGATGAAATGCTCCTGCGTCGTCTGGGCATCAATGTCAGCTGTGAACCGCAGTATGAAACCAAGAGATTGTATCATAAATAAAAAAAGGAAGGTCACTCGCATGAGTGACCTTCCTTTTTTTAAATTTGCCGTAAGGTGACAATTATAATCAAACAAGATGTTCCATTGTCTTTTCCGCTAACTCGCGAATTTTGA
>JAZRTC010000135.1:0-3430 GCA_045651865.1 Acutalibacteraceae bacterium | reverse complement strand
TTGCGGCGCTTGCCACGACGGAGTCGGGGTCGGCTCACTTTGGGGCGCTTGCCACGACGGAGTCGGAGTCGGCTCGCTTTGCGATGTTTCCGGTTCGGGCGAAACCGGCTCATCGGGAACTGTCGGATTCTCCTGCCCGTTTTCGGGATCCTGATACCATTCGTTCATTGTATATCCTACCTTTCGGATCATTATGTTTTATTTCACAGCCCTGTCACCCTCATCGGGCAGCCAGAACACAAATTCACAGTATTCGCCCTCCACCGAGCGCACATAGATCTCGCCTTTGTGGAGTGTAATGACCGTTTTGACAATATACAGTCCGAGCCCCACACCGGTCTTGTCCAGACTGCGGGAGCGATCGGTCTTGTAAAACCGTTCAAACACGCGCGGCATTTCCTCGGCAGACAAGCCTGCGCCGCTGTTGCGGATGGTACACCAGACCCTGCCGTTTTCGCGGTAGGTTCTGACGGTCAGCACACCGTCCTCATTTACAAATTTTACGGCATTATCCAGCAGATTATACACGACCTGTCCCATCAGGTCAAAATCCGCTGTCACAGACACGCGGTCACACTCGGACAACCCCTCGACCGCCACGCGTTTTTCAACGATGCGTTGTTCAAAGGACAGCAATGCACTGCACACAGCATCGGTCAGATCAAAGGATACAGGCTTGAGTGCCACCGTACCGTTGTCGATGCGGGACAGCTCCAGCATCGATTTGACAAGGCGGGACAGCCGCTTGACTTCATCGGACACGATGCGCAGATAATGCTCCTGCCGCTCGGGCGGGATCGTCCCGTCGAGCACACCGTCGACAAACCCGCTGATAGTGGTCATGGGCGTTTTCAGTTCGTGCGATATATTCGCGATAAAGCTGCGGCTCATATTATCCGTTGCCGACAGCGACACCGCCATGCTGTTGAGCGCCGCCGCCAATTCGGCAACCTCATCCTTGCCGCGCACGGTCACGCGGTAGCTGAAGTCACCCTCCGCAAAGCGACGGGTCGCCTGCGCCATCTCGCGAAGCGGTCGCACCATACGGTAGACCATCACATAAATGATGATGAAGCTCACGCAAAGCACCACGATTGCCGCCATCAGATAGGTGCGCATGGTGTCACGCAGGTATTGAAACAGACCGTCTGCAGGCATCGCCGTGATGACATACCCGAGGTGTATGTCATCCGCCGTGCGGATCGGCGTTGCCGCCGCGTAATGCACCGAAGCAAACAAGTCGTTCATCGTGCTGACATTGAAATAACCCGTGCCGATCTGATCGAGCACTGCCGACGGGATCTGCGTGCGGTCACCGATCGCCGTATTCTGCGATGTCAGCAACACCTTGCCCGCTGTATCGGTAATAAGGATCTCCGCGTCCAGTCCCTGCGAGAGGATTTCCACCGTCGGCTTGATACTACGCGTTGAGATCACATAAGTGTTGTCGGTATTCGGCACCCGTGCTGTCACATCCGCAGTATGAAGCGCGATCTGCTGGGCATTTTCCATAAGCTGTTGACGCTTTTCTTCGATCCAGTAATCATTGAAAAACAACATCTGTAACAGACCGAGCGCAATCATCGCGGCCAGCACCAGCATCGTGGAAATGGCAAAATATTTCGAAAAGGTACTTTTGAACATACCGTCAGTCCTTCACATCGAATTTGTAGCCAACGCCCCACACGGTTTTGAGTTCCCACTTATCCGATGCGCCGTCGAGTTTTTCGCGCAGGCGCTTGACATGCACATCTACCGTGCGGCTGTCACCGTAGTATTCAAAGCCCCACACCTCATCGAGCAGCTGATCACGGGTATACACGCGGTTCGGATTGCTGGCAAGATGGAAAATCAGTTCCATCTCTTTAGGCGGTGTCGGCACAGCTTCGCCGCACACGCGCATCTCGTAATTTTCCATATTGATATAGAGGTTGTCGTATGTCACCTCACGCACCTCACGGCGTTCCTCCGTGTTGGTGCGGCGAAGAACCGCCTTGATACGAGCAAGAACCTCTTTCATCTCGAACGGCTTGACCACATAATCATCCGCGCCGAGTTCCAGACCGAGCACCTTATCGAACACTTCACTTTTCGCGGTGACCATAATGATCGGGCAATCGCTTTTCTTGCGGATCTCGCGGCAGACCTGCCAACCGTCCAGTTCGGGCATCATCACATCCAGCAGGATCAGATCCGGCTTTTCGGTTGTAAATTTTTCAAGTGCCGCCACACCGTTGTGGGCAAGCACCGCCTCATAGCCTTCTTTTTCCAGATACAGTCGCAACAACTCACAGATATTGCTGTCATCGTCCACAACCAGAATTTTATAGGCCGCCATCGGACATCTCTCCTTTTCAAGCGAATACGATTAGTTTTATTATCTGTTATTGTAGCAGATTTTTCAATAGTTGTATGAATAAAATTTGAACCACTGTTCAACAATTTTCAAAATCTGTCGGGCGAATGCGTGAAGCCGCAAGGTTTTTTAAAAAAATTCTTTAAAAGAATTGCATTTCCCGATAAAATTTGCTATACTTGTTTTGATTTTTCTTCTGATGAAGGGAGTGTGAGTGACGATGGGAAAAGGCCGTCGCCTGCGCAACGAACGCGCTGATACGCGTCCTGCGTATGAACTGCCGCTGCTGCAAGCGGACAAGCTCGACCGCACCGCACGCGTGCTGTGCCTGATTGCTGTCATCGTGCTCGCGCTCACGCTGTTTTTGCCCTCGTGGAGTGTGCAAATCATTGCAAACAACCTTGCCACAGGCAGCTATGACGCGGAGGAAATCGCGGCACTGACGCCTGTTTTGCCGCTGGGTCGCTTGTCGCTGATCCTCACCGCTTTGGGTACTGTTGCTACCGCTGTTCTGCTGCGTCTTCGCAAAGTCGGATTGTCGCTGATCGGCCTTGGTGCGCAGTTTGCCGCCGCCGCGATGCTGATTGCTTTTGCTGTCACGATCGGCGATGTGTTTGCTTTCAACCCCATCCTCCACAGCGGTCACGGTCAGGGTCTCTCGTTCTGGGATCTTGTCCTTCGCTATTATATCCTGCTTGTCCCCACCATCATGCAGACGGTTGCTGTCTGCGTGAGTTTTGCCGCGCGCAAAAAACGCGATGTTGCACAGGTGATGCAGCAGGCAAGCGACACCTCCTCTACCCTGACCCTGGACGAGGAGGAGTCTACCCCTACGCTCTCATAATCACATCGGGATAGCCACAGGCTTATCCCGATTTTTTTGCTTAAATTGTGTATATCCTCTTGCAAGATGTCCCATAATCGTATATAATACCATCATAATGGCGGGAATGTTTCATTTCGCCATGGGTTATTATAGCTATTCCATATTCGGAAAGGAAGACCGTTTATGTCTGAAAACACCCGTCTTGTCGGTACCGTATCTCGCGGCATCCGCTGTCCCATCATCCGTGA
>JAZRTC010000134.1:0-2938 GCA_045651865.1 Acutalibacteraceae bacterium | reverse complement strand
CTCCAAAAAAGACCCCACATTTGTCTGCGACAAAAATGGGGGCTTTTTACCTAAGTGTTCCTCTGCACAGGACGCGGAATGATAGTTTATCAATAATTATAGGATTCATTTCAGTTTATAATAGCAGTCAAAAAACAACCTGTTGACAATACTCCCGAAAATAATTTATACTATTTATAGCAACTTTTAGAAAGGGTGTTGTACATGAAAAAATCTATCACGATTGTCCTATCTGTTCTGTTGATCCTTTCGCTATTGTTCGCAGGATGCTCAACAGAACCGACAAATACGGACCCATCTGTACAAGATCCTTCATCGATAACAGCAGATCTGTATGCAGATATCCCCGAAACACCTGTGGAAATGTTTGAGTATGAGGAAAATGAGGATGGTGGAATTACTATTACTCAATATATAGGTGAGGATACTGAAATTAAAATCCCCGAAACTATCAACGAAAAAACAACAACAAAAATAGGTGCATATTCATTTTTTCACAATCCTACGCTTAGCTATGTCAAAATCCCCAATACAGTGACGGTTATTGATATGTCAGCATTTAATGGCTGTCAAAAGCTCACATTTGTTGGTTTATCAAATTCTTTACTTAGGATTGAAAGCACCGCTTTTATGGATTGTATTGCACTTACCTCTATTGTTTTACCAAGCACTCTTGTTTCGATTAGTTATGGCGCATTTCAGAATTGCAGTTCTCTTCAAAACATTACGATTCCAAGTTCTTTAGAAGAATGGAATAGTGAGATTTTTATGAATTCCGGACTGAAGACAGTACAGTTTGAAGATGGTTTAAAAATGATTGGCGGCAATAATGTTTTTGCCAATACTAAAATTTCTAAAATTGAGATTCCTTCCAGTGTGAAAAGTATCAGCAATGGTGCTTTTGGCTCTTGCGCAGAATTGTCTTCTGTAACTTTACACGAAGGATTAGAATCTATTGACGAGTTAGCGTTTGGAGGACAATCAAAATTAACTGAAATTGTGATTCCGAAAACCGTTACTAATGTGACAGATCGAACTTTCAGTGGGTGTTTGACATTAGAGAAAATAAAATTTGAAGGCAATGCTCCTGAGAATTTTGAAAGCAAAGTTGAAGCATATGGCGTAGACGGTGCATATACTCCTATTGGAGCGGAAAATGTTCATTTTACCGTCTATTATCATGAAGGTGCTGAAGGTTTCACCTCTCCTGAATGGGAAGGCTATCCGACAGAAATATGGTGAATTAAGTAGTAACGGGATTGCACAAATGCTTTGAAAATGCTATAATAACCCTAATAAAAAGGAGGGATTCCGTATGATTATCAGCCCTATTCTGCTTCTGCTATCTCTGCTCTTTCTCGGCTTCGGCATCGCGCTTTACAAAGGACACACAAACCTCCTGCACAGCTATCACCGCGACCGCGTGAGCCAGGAGGACCTTCCTGCTCTGGGCAAACTCACGGGGCTTGGGATGATCCTCATTGGGTGTGCCATTGCCGCGTTCGGCGTGCTGTTCGATATTGCGGTTTACACCGATACCCGCGTGTTGCTGACTGTCGGCACCGTCATTCTGTTCGCGGGACTTGCCGCAGGAATCGGAATTCTGCTGTATGCCGTTATACACTATAACAAAGGACTGTTCTGATATGATTAAAGATCTGATGCACGATCCGCTGTTTCTGTCGGGAAAATCGGAAACGGCAACCGAAGAGGATATACAAGTTGCAAGCGACCTGCTTGACACACTCAAGGCACACAAGGACGGATGCGTCGGCATGGCGGCAAATATGATCGGGGTGCGCAAACGCATCATCGCCTTTGTGTGCGAGGACGGCAAATATATGACGATGTTCAATCCCGTTATCCTCAAAAAAGCCGTGCCGTATGACACCGAGGAAGGTTGTTTGTCACTCCTCGGCGGCCCACGCCCGTGCAAACGGTATCAGACCATCAAGGTGCAGTGGCAGACGGCGGATTTTCAGACCCGCATCAAAACCTTCACAGGATGGACGGCGCAGATCATCCAGCACGAAATCGACCACTGCGACGGCATGTTGATCTGATATGGCGACGATCAACGATACGCTCGCCCGCCTGCAACAATCGGCATTCCGCGCACGGTTTCATCTGAGTGAAAAAGACAAGAAGTACATCGCCGACAAAGGACTTGCCGTCATCCGCAACCACGCCGCCGATTTTGTGCGCACCCGCCTTGCCCCTGCCGTTATTGTGAACGACGGCAAACAGACCCCTATGCGCGGACATCCCGTCTTTGTCGCGCAGCACGCGTGCGCCTGCTGCTGTCGCGGATGCCTTGAAAAATGGTACAAAGTCCCGCGCGGCACCGCACTGACCGAAACGCAACAACAGAAAATCGTCAATCTGTTGATGGCGTGGATTGAAATTCATATGTAAACAAAAACGCACAGCATCCAAACGATGCTGTGCGTTTTTACTTTATTTCGCGATATCTCTGGCGACATACACACCGCTTGCGGATGCGTGCGACAGCGAATGTGTGATGCCGCTGCCGTCACCGATGATATACAGTCCGTCGTAGCGAGTCTCCAGATGTTCGTCGACCTCGACTTCCATATTATAAAACTTGACCTCAACGCCGTAGAGCAGGGTATCGTCGTTGGCGGTACCGGGTGCGACTTTATCGAGTGCGTAGATCATTTCGATGATGCCGTCAAGAATGCGTTTGGGCAACACCAGACTCAGATCACCCGGCGTCGCGCTTAAGGTCGGCGTGATAAACGCATCGTTCATACGGCTTTGCGTCGAACGCTTGCCGCGGATCAGGTCGCCGAACCGCTGTACGATGACGCCGCCGCCCAGCATATTGCTCAGCCGAGCGATGGATTCGCCGTAGCCGTTGGAATCCTTGAAAGGTTCGGAGAAATGTTTGGCAACCAGCAAGGCGAAATTGGTGTTT
>JAZRTC010000133.1:0-9798 GCA_045651865.1 Acutalibacteraceae bacterium | reverse complement strand
GGATTTCGGCTCCACTGTGCTGTGCTGCACCCCCTCCTATGCACTGTACATCGGCGAAACTCTCGAGCAAATGGGATTGACACCTGAAGATATTTCCTTGAAAGCGGGCATCTTCGGCGCAGAACCCTGGACGGAAGGCATGCGCCGCGATATCGAGAAAAGACTCGGTATCAAAGCGTATGACATTTACGGTCTGACCGAAATTATGGGCCCGGGCGTTGCCTTTGAATGTGAAGAACAAACGGGTATGCATGTCAACGAAGATCACTTCATCGTGGAAATCATCGATCCCGATACAGGTGAAGTGCTCCCTGAAGGTACAGAGGGCGAGATCGTGTTCTCCTGTATCTCCAAAGAAGCCTTCCCGCTTCTGCGCTACCGCACCCGTGATATCGGCGTGCTCACCCGCGAAAAGTGCTCCTGCGGTCGTACCTTTATCAAGATGAGCAAGCCGCGCGGCAGAACCGATGATATGCTCATTATCCGCGGCGTGAATGTGTTTCCGTCTCAGATTGAGACCGTGCTGACCAAGCTCGGCTATTCGGCAAACTATCAGCTCATCGTCGATCGCGTCAACAACACCGATACACTGGAAATCCGTGTAGAGATGACACCTGAGATGTTCTCGGATGCGGTGCGTAACATTGCCGCCAAAGAATATGAGATCCGCGAAGAACTCAAGAGCTTGCTCGGTTTGTCCGCAAAGGTCAAACTCGTCGAACCTCAGACCATCGAGCGCTCGATCGGTAAAGCTGTCCGTGTCATTGATAACCGTAAACTGCACGACTGATATATAAAAGGAGGAATTTGTTATGACCATCAACCAGCTTTCGATTTTTATCGAAAACAAAGAAGGTAAGCTTGCTGAGCTGACCTCCACCCTTGCGCGCGAAGGCGTGGACATCCGCGCGATGTCGGTTGCCGATACGCAGGATTTCGGTATTCTCCGTCTGATCGTCAGCGACTGTGACCGTGCGATCAATGTTCTGAAAGAAGCGGGCTGTGTCGTGTCTGTGACGCAGGTTCTCGCTGTCGCTATCCCCGATGCTCCCGGCAGCCTTGCCAAAGTGTCGCATATTCTTGCCGACAACCACATCAGCATCGAATATATGTACGCGTTCATCACCCGCCGCCAGGAAGCGGCGTATGTGGTGTTCCGCGTTGCGGATAACAAAGCTGCCGCTGAATTGCTGACCGCAAACGGCGTCAAGCTCGCAACCGCTGCCGATATTGATGCTCTGTAATTTCAAATCCGAAAAAACGCGGCAGACTGATTTCTGCCGCGTTTTTTGAAACGAGGAATCCGTATGCCCTCTTTATTACTTTCAAAATTACGCTCTCTGACCGTATACCGTCACCTGCTCGACAAGCCTGTTTTGCACACCTTGTGTGAACTTCTTGCAGCGTGCAACGGCGACGCTGTGATGCTTTGCGACCGTTACGGGAACTTTTGTGCCACATTGAACGCAACCCCCGCGCCGCACAGCCTCGCACAAGCGATTGCCGCCGATATTCTGACGGATGATAACCCGTTTTCGTCGGCTTGCTCGGCAGACCGCCGACCGGATGCGGCACTGTTTGCCGCTGCCAAACGGGATCTGTCGATTTTGTGCGAAGCTTCCCGCTTCACACTTGACGATCTGCTCGGGACGGTATCATCCGAAGAACTCCCCGCTTTATCGCCGTGGAATACCGCTTCACCTGCCGCGCCGCTTGACAGTGATGACTGGGGATTGCAAGTGGAGGATATCGCCGCTTACCACGCACGGTACGGTTGCGGTCGTTTTGCACAGCACCGCGCATTTCTGTGGCGCGCAGGTCGTCTGATCCCCGTCGAACACCCCGACCCCATCCACTTGCACAATCTCAAAAGCTATGAGTATCAGCGACAGATTGCTATTGACAATACGCTGGCATTTCTCAACGGCTTCGAAGCGAACAACATCCTGTTTTACGGCGACCGCGGCACAGGTAAATCGTCTACTGTCAAGGCGCTTCTCAATGAATACGCCGAGGCCGGACTGCGTATGATCGAAGTACCCAAGGAGTATCTGCGTGAGCTTCCCGACCTAACTGAACAAATTGCGGGACTGCCGATGAAATTCATCCTGTTCATCGACGATCTTTCCTTCAACGCCAATGACGATAACTTTGCCGCTCTCAAGGCGGTGCTGGAAGGCGGACTCGCCTCCCGTCCCGCCAATGTACTGATCTACGCCACCTCCAATCGCCGTCATCTTCTCAAAGAGACTTTCTCTGACCGCGACGGCGACGAGGTGCATCGCGGCGATACGGTACAAGAATCGGTATCGCTGTCGGATCGCTTTGGCATTTCGCTGACCTTCCTGCTCCCCGACAAACAGCATTTCTTAGAGATCATCGGTCAGATGGCCGATGACGCGCAGTTAACCGTTGATCGCGATCGCTTGCTCGCCGCCGCCGAGCGCTGGGCGATCCAGCGCGGTGGACGATCTCCGCGCTATGCGCGACAGTTTATGATCGATATTCAAGCCCGTCTTGCCAGAGGCGAAGAAATTTAGGAGGTGACGGCGTATGTTTTCTCTTTTTCGTCGCCGACAAAAGCCGACCGACAACTCGGGCGGTGATCCGCTTCTTCGGAAAATGGACGGCAAAGAGCTTGCCTATGTCACCGAACGCATCCGCGATGAAAGCGGCACTGTAACCGAACGCGTACTCGGCAAAACCGGTCGGCTCAACGCCCGTCCCGACATGATCACCGTAGTCTGCAACGGCACTCCGGTATTTTCCTGTGATACGGACAGTGCCGAATACAGCGAACTGATGAGTCTTGCCGGTGTCATCATCAAAGGCACCGACCGCGACAATGGCAACCATCGCACAGTTGTTGCCTATTATCAATATTGGAATAAACGGTAAAACGAGTGGATCGACAGTTGTCGATCCACTCGTTTTGTTTAAATTTTGTATAAAAAATGTTGCAAAAATATTGAAATTTTATCTATTTTCATATATAATGAATACATCTTAATAAACCGTAAGGAGGTTTGTTTTATGAAAAAAGCTTTAAAAGCCGCTTTGTCCTGTATGCTGACGCTTTGCTTGCTGCTGACACCGTTCAGCGGCGTGCTTGTCTTTGCACAAGGCGGCCCCACCATCCGATTCAGCATCAATCCGTTTGACTATGTCACACCGGATACCGCGATCTCCGTGACATACACCGCAAACGGCGATGCCACACTGGTGTCTTGTGACACGCGTCTGGAGGGTGTCAGCATCGGCAACGCCGAGACGGCAACCTTCACTCCTGCCGAACGCAAGCTGACCAACGGTGTTTACACCTTAGTCGGTGAAGCGACCGATTCCAACGGAGAAACCACAATTGATACCGTATCTTTTGTGGTCACAAACAATGTGAACATTGACTTCACTTATGCAGAGGATGAGTCGATCGTTCCCACGATCGACGGCGCAACCGCCTCTTATTATGAAGTTACTCCGCTTGAATACACCGTCGGCTACGGGGCAACCGCCGGCGGTAATGTTCAGATCGGAGATGCGATCCAATAAGACGCTTACACGACCCATGGCGTTCGTTATTTCAACGAAAGCGTCGAAAACGCCTCTACCTCGGGCATTCCGTATCAAACCTTTGATGTAGCTTTGAACGGCAAGACCGACGGTGAAGTCGTTGTACGCTACTCAGGCTCGACTCTTGCGGGCGAGCGCATCGCAGTTAAGGTATACAACCCTGCCACTGCCGCTTGGGATACACTGGGCACAATTACCGGTTCGGATTCTGTTTCCGCTTCCGTGGATGTGGCAACCTATGCCGACAACGACGCGATACATGTCATGGCGATCCTTGACTATGTCACCAACGGCTCGAACACCATGATCTGGTCGACCGACCCTCAGCACTACACCAAATTTGAAGATCTGTACGACTTCTATTATCAGGTCTATCAATATGCCGCAAGCGAATATCTCGCAGGCAATGTCGGCTACATTATGACCACGGGCGATATCGTGGACGATCTCCCCTCCACATCTGCCGCCGTCAAGCAGTGGGAAGTCGCTGACAAAGCGATGTCCTATGTTGACGAAGTTGGTATGCCCAACGGTCTTGTGTCGGGTAACCACGATGTAAAAACCTTCAACAGCCCCGATTATTCCGCGGGCGATGCGGATGTGGATTATTCCAAGTATCTGCAATACTTCAGTGCTGACCGTTACAACGATCAACCGTGGTACGGCGGTAGCCTGAACAACAACATCTCGCATTATGACCTTATCACGATCGGTAATGTCGATTTCATCATTATGTATCTCGGCTACGGCGTGGAAGCTACCGACGAGACGATTGCATGGGCAAACGATGTGCTGCAACGCTATAACCATCGCACCGCCATCATCGCAACTCACCAATATCTGGATGCCGCCACGGCAGATCGTGCACCGAAATCCCGTGCACAGCTGATCTTCGACGAGATCGTTGACCCCAACCCGAATGTCAAAGCGGTTCTTTGCGGTCACGACGACGGCTCCATCGTCAATGAAGTGACAGCTTCCGACGGACGCATTGTTTATGAGCTTCTGGCCGACTATCAATTTGTCGAGGCAGAGGATCCGGACTTCTATGAAAACGAACACTATATCGGCGCTGTTCCCTCTTGCTGCGGTGATGGCTACATTCGCCTGTTGACCGTTGAGGGCAGCACTCTTTCGAGCATTACCTACTCTCCCGTCACAGGAAAATACAACCCCTATGGCGATCGCGAGAATATTTCGATTGACCTGAACTGTGGTGTCCCCAACCGCGCTCTTGCGACCAATAATTTCTCGTCTTATGTACTTGGCGAAGAAATCGCTGCAGAAGATGCTTACATGACACCTTCTGCCATTGTGATCACGAAGAAAGCGGACAACACCGAAACGGAAACTCCCATCGAAACCACTCCCGCGGCTACCCCTGCTGCTCCGTATTATGCACATGCGGCAAGCGAAGCTCCGAATGTGGCATATAAGACCGATCTCCTCTCGAAAGCAGGGCTTTCTGACAACACCGTCAACACCGGTTGGATTCAGTATCCGGGTCTTAACCTGAATGTCGATCTTACAAAGACCCCGTATCTGTATTATTCAATTGATGTTCCCGAAGGCGGCAACTTTACTTTTGCTCTCGTGAACAATACCAACTACGCTCCGTGGCTGGTGTTCCGTGATGCTACCGGCGAAGGTGCTTACCTGAACAACGGCAACGGTAACTGGGATTCCTACAAAAACCGTGAGCAATATATCACCGCTCCCGAAACGGGTTGCGTGGATATGCGCACGATTTCGACCGACCCGAACAAAGCAACCTGGATTGTCACGCAGCTGACATTCTACAACTCCCAAGCAAAAGGCGTTACCGTAAACTACATGTTCTTTGGTTCGGAACCCATCGAAGAAGATATTATCGAAACACCTTCTGCGACGGATATGACGACCTACCACCATGTTTCCTATACGCATTATCCCGAAACTCCCGCGCAAGGTACCAACGCTCCCGTTGACCTCGCTGCGCTGGAAGATCTGATTGCTTATGCAGAAGCGCTTGATCTGAGCGTTTATACCGAGCAATCGGTCGAATATCTCGGCTTTGTACTGGAAGATGTCAAGGCAATCGATATGACCGATGCTTCTGAGGTTTCGACCGCCTATTTCCTGCTGTCCCGTATGCTCGGCGCCATGAAGACCTCCGTCGAAGTCATCGACGAAAGCCAGCTCGTTTCCATTCACAACTACGATATGGATCCTTCGAAATGGGCAACATCGGATACCATCAAAACAGCGCTCGACGGTACAGGCTTCAAGCTGTCGCGCAATACCAAGAACGGCTGGGCATCCGTCAACATCGGCGATTCCTACGCTATCAAAGCCAATAACGGCAAGATTTATGTCAAACTGGATGTCGATGCAGACTGTGCGTGGAGTATCCATCTTGCTGTATCTCAGGCGAATATGTCGGGTACTATCGTCATCAATCACGCAGTTGACAACGCCTTCAACCGCATTGACTGCGACAGTATGAACGGTGTATATAACGGCGTGTACGATATCACCGAAGCGTTTACGAAGTTTGGTATGGATCCGTCTGCAACGATCAATGTTTCGAGAACCTACCTCTACCTCGTTCCCGGCGACGGCTCGCCGCAATACGCGGATCTCAGCACCAATCCCGATACTGTGGATTACAAGTATGTGGAGCTGCTGACCGATCCTGCTACAAGCACAGAGATCGACAAAACCGCGCTTCAGGAATTGGTCGACGAGGTCAATGCACTTGATGCTTCGCTGTACACCACCGGTACATGGAACGCCGTGCAAAAGGCGCTGACCGATGCTAACCGTGCATTGAACAGCAACGATATTGCTACGCAGGCTGACCTCAACCTTATCACGCTGAAACTTCGTAACGCGGTTGATAAGCTGAAGCTTCTGGCAGATGTCATCGAAGAACCCGAAGGAAGCCTGTTGCCCGCTGACGAAAGCAAGTGGGTTCCCAATCCTTCCAATTCCATGAACATCTACCGCAACGATCAGAAAGTCACGGTTTTTGAAAACACCAACAACCAGTGGCCCAGCGCAACCTACACATTCCCCACTCCTCTCACCTATACGGTTGCAGATCATCAGATTGTGGTCGACCTCGATGTTACATCTCAAGGCCGTATTGATCTGATAATCAACAATAAGCTCGTGACAATCAACAAATACATCACCACCAAACTGGACGGCGGCAGCGGCGATCTGCTTGCGGGTACATTCACAGCCAGCATTCCGCTTGCAAACATTGTCACCGATTCCGATACTGCTGTTATCAAGTCCGTCTCCGTGTTTGCAATCGGCACTTCCACCGCTTCTGCTGTGACTGTCCGTCAGCTGCAGATCACCGATTATGTGGCACCGCCTCCCGTGGAAGACAAGAAGCTTGATCTTATCCCCGAAGGCGACGACGAATGGACGCTTGTGGCGGGCGAAGGCACTGTGACCATCGAAAACGGTGTACTGACTGCTGTCAACACCGGCGATGTTGATCTGCGCATCACACTGGATAACGCGGAATACTTCAACCTTGAGAAGCTCAACTCCCTGCATATGGACTTCTCCACCGATGTTCCCTTCAAGATGGCTGTGCAGGTCACCAGCACGGTCGACGGCACCAGCCAGTGGCTGAACACCTCGTCGAACTATCCGTCGCTCTTCACGATTGAAAATGACGGTGCCGCCGCAGGTGACTACGATGTGCAGATGGAAATCCGCGATCTGTCCACCAGCATCAAGGATAAGTCCTCCTGCTACTTCCAGCAGTTCATCATTCTGATCAAGGGCAAAGGTACCTTCACCTTGAATGTTGCCGAAATGGTGCCCAATGACACTTATGTATGGGATGAGAACCTGACCACCTACGGTCCTGCCGCAACGCCGCAGAACCCCTACTTTGCTCACGCGGCACAGAAGGCGCCCGAGGTTGCCGAGAAATTCGATATCCTCGAAGCCATCAAGTACCCGGCGCATCCGACTGTCAACTCTTGGGTAACCATCGGTAACTCGTCGAGCGCGCCGCTCGGTCTTGAGATCGACATCAGCAAGACCCCATATCTCTATTATTCGTTTGCGATGTCCGAGGGTTCGAGCTTCACCTTTGGTATGTACAACAACTCCAACTACTCGCCGTGGTTCACCTTCCTGGATTCGAGCACGGGAACCCCGTTTATCAACCAAAGCATTCCCACCTGGGATTCCTACACAGGAAAAGAGCAATACTCTACGAACAGCCAGACCGGTTGTATTGATATGCGCACCTTGCTCACAAGCTCGGCACAGACCTGGATCATCAACCAGATCACCTTCTATCCCACTGCCGGTTCCAATGTGATCCTCTCCTACCTCTTCTTTGGTTCGGAGCCGATCAACGACGCTCCTGTTCACGACATCGTTCATTTCGATGCTGTGGAGCCCGGCTGCCACTACATCGGCAACATTGAGTATTGGTACTGCACCGAGTGCGAAGGCTTCTGGCAGGATGAAGCGTTGACGCAGGTGACCAACTCGAAGAATGTGATCCTTCCCGCAACAGGCGAAGGCAACCTCGTTCACTTCGATGCGGTTGACCCCGGATGCCACTCCAACGGTCATATTGAGTATTGGTACTGCTCGGATTGTGAGCAATTCTGGCAGGACGAAGCACTGACCCAGCTGACTAACGCTAAGCGTGTGATCCTTCCGGCAGTCGGCTCGGAAAACCTCATTCATGTGGAAGCTGTTGCACCCACCACTACCGAAAACGGTAATGTGGAATACTGGCATTGCCCTGACTGCGAAGGCTACTGGCTGGACGAAGCGTGCACACTCCTTACTACTCGTCTGAGTGTCATCCTCCCCGCTGTCGAAATCGTCATCGGCGATCTTAACGGTGACGGCACTGCTGATCTAAATGATGCCACCCGTCTGTTCTATGTGGTCAATGGTATTGATTCGCTGACAGACGAAGAAGCATCGGTTGCCGATATGAACGGCGACGGCGTGATCAATCTCTATGATGCTGCCCGCTTGTTCTATATCGTCAACGGTCTGATTTGATAAACAAATCATCCAAAAGTAAAACCTGCCCGCCCTCAATCGAGGGCGGGCAGGTTTCTTTTTAATGTATTACAGACCGATTTCAAATTTGAATTTGGCGGTATCACAAAGCGCGAATGTAAATCGTATGGAGGATTCATCGACCGAAGTACAGCTACTGAGTTTTGTTTTCTCCAACAAATAGCGGACAGAAAATACAAACAGATTTTTAAAGGAAACTGCCGATTCGATATGACAGATCTCTTCGCAAGTTTTCCAATAAACCGATAATAAGCTCTCATCAATCGCTAAAGCAGTCGGATCATATAAATAATACAAAAAGAGTATCGCCTTTGAACGGTTATATGCCTCACCGTTTTGAAAGCACTCTTTTACATACGCGGTTGCAATACCAAGAATATGCGACAACATTTGCTTGATATCAAAATACTCAACAGGTTTTCCATCCACCGAAAACACAACATCCATACCGTTGTCTCGATTTTTATCGTCCATAGAAATATAAAAACGATCACCAAACCGTTCATTCAATGCTTCATAATACGGTTGATATTTTATTCCGATAATTTGACCGCTTTTATGTGTATACGGTTCACGACATTTTGCTTCCACAAAAATATATTGATCCTCTTGCTCAGCAAAACCATCCATATTCGCTGTACCACCGACCGTTGTCGGAAGTTTTCGCTCAAAACAAAAGCCGTCTGCATCTCTTGCCGCCAGATAAATCATACGGCTGGAGGATGCAAAGGATGCCATTTTCGGAGGTTTGCCATCGTTTTCTTCCAGCTCTTTACCGTCGCATTCCGAATAACTCTTGTAAGCAGATGGGTAATCACGCATCATGACTTCAACAAAATTAAGCCATTCTGCCTTATTCTGATACGCAAGATGCGATTTCGTATAGCCCTCTGCATCAACAGAGCCGATTTCCTGTTCCTTCAACGCCAGATCAAATTGTTGCATTTTGTTCATTGATTATCTCTCCTTTATTTTATGTTAACTATACTATACCTTACAGCGTGTCCGTTTTTTGGTACATTAAAGAAATTATATAATCATAAGGAGTTTTGCTCGCAACCTACATTCCCATGCCCGCGCCTTCGACGCTCGGGTTCGAGGTTGACCCTCTACATAAGAAAAAGCGAAGACCTTTTGGTCTTCGCTTTTTCTTGGCGGAGAAGGAGGGAC